>DATHHZ010000214.1:0-4014 GCA_035316965.1 Burkholderiales bacterium
CTGGGATCTGCTGTCGCCGCCCGACAAGGCGGCCCTGGCGCAGCTCTCGGTGTTCGAGGGCGGGTTCACGATGGAGTCCGCCGAGGCCGCGCTGGACCTCTCCGGATACGAGGATGAGCCCTGGACCATCGGCACGGTGCAGTCGCTGCTCGACAAATCCTTCATAAGGCAGGTGAGCGACGGGCGGTTCGACATGCTGGTGAGCGTCAAGGAATACGCGTCGGAGCACCTGCGCACCGAAGGGCGCTTCCCCGGCAGCGGGCCCTCGGCGCTCGCCGCCGCCGAGGTACGGCACAGCGGGTACTTTGCGCGGCTCGGGGAGAAGCGCGCGGTGGCGGGGGCCTGCGTGGAAATCGACAACCTCGTGGCGGCGTGCCGGCGGGCGGCGGCCCGGGGGGCCGCGGAAGAATCCGCGGGAGCGCTGGAGGGCGCTTGGGCAGCGCTCAATTTGCGCGGGCCGTTCAGCGTGGGCGTGGAGCTCGCTTCGCAAGTGAGCGGCACGCCCGGGCTGGGGGCGGCGGCGCGCGCGATCGCGGAAAGGATTGCGGGCAGCGCGCTCGACGCCTCCGGAAGAGTCGCGGAGGCCCGAACGCATCTCGAGGCAGCGCTCGCCCTCGCGCGCGAGGCGCGGGACGCGAGGTGCGAGGCGCGCGTGCTTGCCAATCTGGCCGATCTGCACAGGAGGGACGGGCGCGTGGAGGAAGCCCGCGCTTTTCACGCGCGTGCGCTGGCGCTTGCTCGCGAGCTTGAAGATCGGGACTTGGAGTGCCTGGTGCTCAATGACCTTGGCACGCTGGAGTACCATCTGGGCCGTCTCGAAGAATCCCGGGCGCACTGGGAGGCTGCGCTCGCACTTGCCCGCAGAATCGGGGACCGACGCTGGGAGGGTGGCCTGCTCGGCAATTTGGGCGGCCTGCACTTCAGCGCAGGGAGACTCGACGAGGCGCGCGCCCATCTCGAGGCAGGGCTGGTCGTGGCGCGCGAGCTGGGGGATCGGAAATTCGAAGGCAACGCGCTCTGCAACCTTGGCCTTCTTTACCAGCTGCTGGGGAGGATGGAAGAGGCCGGCAAGCAGCTCGAGGCAGCGCTGGTTGTCGTGCGGGAAATCGGGCACGTTCGCACTGAATGCGTCGTGCTGTGCAACCAGGGAATCGTCTACGACTCGCTTGGCCGTTCCGCCGAAGCCCGAACCCGCTACGAGGCGGCGCTTGCCGTCGCCCGCGAGTTGGGCGACCGGCGCTCCGAAGGTCAGGTGCTCGGCTATCTCGGTCCGCTTCACGCCCGCCAGGCTCGGTTCGACCAGGCGCGCAATTGCCTCGATACCGGCGAGGCTCTGCTGCGCGAGATGTCCGATCGACTGAGCCTTGGCGTGCTGCTTTGCGGCCGGGCCGAAGCCGCTCACCTCGCCGGCGACTTCGACGCTGCCAAGGACGCTCTCGCCGAGGCGGAGTCGCTGGGTAAAGCGATCGGAGCGGGGGCCGATTCCGAGCTCGGCTTGGCGCTGGCCCGAGTCCGGGGTCTTCGCTTCAGTACGTGACCCCGGGTCGGGCAGCGCGTCCCGATCTCATTGATTGACGACCCATGGATCGAGAGGCGGCAAGGGCAGAGGATTCAGCGGTTTCGTGCCATCGTTGACGTTGACGATGTACTTGTAGTGTCCGAGCCTGTGGCCCCTCTTTGCGCACGTGAAGCTCTTTCCCCCTTTGGTGGGGGCACAGGACGAGAAGTTGCCGGGGTCGATCACGATGCCATCGCGGGGAAATACGTAATTACTTTTCTCAGGCAAATTCCACATGATCGTGCCTATGTCCGCCTTCACGACCGCGCGATCCTCGGGGACCACGATTCTTCTGCCCTCGACTCTTACTTCGATGTTTTTGACTCCCGCCGCTCCCGATGACGTCTTGTCCACGCATCCGCACAAAGCGAGAGAAATCGCGACGACTATGCAAGCGGAGCGTTTCATTCTGTTTCTCCCCGGTTTTTAAAGTGGCGGGAAAACCAACCCGACCGTTGCCGGCTCCCCGGCTGCCGAAACTATAACTTCATCGGGGCGAAGTCAAACTGATCCTCAAAAAGCCGCAACGCCTCGTGATGCGTGAAAGACACTTCCTGCCCAACCATCCCAGCCTCCAGACCACGCCGAAGCCTGTAGCTCGATCGCGAGACCGCGTAGCTCGATCGCGACAGCGCCTCGGCCGCCGGAAGCGCGTCAGTGACTAATTGCCTCATTCGACTGAATTATCGGGTTTTCCCGACAAACACTGTGGTACTTTCCCGACCGACACCGCCCATCCGCCCGTGTACACAGAGAAGGGCAAGTGGGCAAAGGAGCCGTGTTCTTCTTTAGGCTCCAGGAGTCGAGGGTTAATTCGCACGGCCCCTCACTTGCGGGAAGGGAGGGCCAGATGGATAGGACGCCGGTTCAGCTGTTGTTCGTCGAGGACTCGGAGATGGACGCCGAGCTTTCAGTGCGCGCGCTCGAGCAGGGCGGGTTCGATGTTTCGTGGCAGCGCGTCCAGGCCGAGGGAGACCTGAAGCAGGCTCTGCAATCCTCGCGGCCTCAGGCCGTTCTTTCAGATTTTTCCATGCCGGGGTTTGACGGCATCCAAGCACTGCGCGTGGTACGCGAGATGAGCCCGGGCGTCCCTTTCATTTTCGTTTCCGGCACGATCGGCGAGGAGCGGGCCATCGAGGCGATCCGGTTCGGCGCGACCGACTACGTGCTGAAAAACAACCTGCAACGGCTGGGAACCGCAGTAAGACGCGCGCTTTCTGAGTCTGCCGAGCGCGAGCGTATTCGCGTCACCGAGGAAGAACGAAGCCGGCTGGTGCAGATCCTCGAGGCAACGAGCGATTACGTCGGCATGTCCGATCCGGACGGAAGGATCATTTATCTGAACGCGGCCGGCCGCAAACTGATCGGCGCACCGAACTCGGGCGGTATCGATAAACAGATTGACGGAATCTACCCTCAATGGGCGCGGGATCTCATCGGACAGGAGGGACGCCCAACAGCCGCCCGCGACGGGGTGTGGCACGGCGAGACGGCAATTCTCGACGCCGACGGGGCCGAAATCCCGGTGTCGGAGGTAACCATCGCGCACAACGGGCCGGACGGGGCCATCCGGTTCTTTTCTACGATCGCGCGCGACATGCGCGAACGCAAAGCCTACGAGGCGCGCCTGCAGCGCTACGCCAACTACGATTCGCTCACCAACCTGCCGAATCGCACTCTGCTTGGCGACCGAACGCTCCAGGCCATTGCGCACGCCCGTCGCGGCGGTCGCCCGGCCGCGTTGCTGGTGCTCAATCTGGACCGGTTCAAGCTTGTCAACGAAAGCTACGGCCACGGAGCGGGTGATGCGTTGCTGAAGATGGTCGCGGACCGGCTGCGCGGCGTGGTGCGTGAGGGGGATACGGTTGCCCGGCTCGGCGCAGACACCTTCGCGGTGCTTGCAGCCGATCTCGCGCGCCCGGACGATGTGCTTGCGGTTGTGCGCAAGATCCAGGAAGCGATGCGGTTATCCTTCGGGCTGGAAAAACGCGATCTTCACATGACGTTCAGCCTGGGGGCGAGCACCTACCCACGAGACGGCGAGGAGTTCGATATCCTGGTGCGCAACGCCGAAGCGGCGATGCACAGGGTCAAAGCCGCGGGCCGCAACGGCTTCCAGTTCTACGCCGCGGCGATGACACGCCAGGCAACCGACCGCGTCGAGCTGGAAAACGAACTACGCCAAGCGTTGGAAAGAGAGGAACTGGAAGTCCATTACCAGCCGCAGCTTGCCCTCTCCGATGGGCGTATTGTCGGCGTGGAAGCCTTGATCCGTTGGCAACACCGCGAGCGCGGGTGGATTCCTCCCGTCCAGTTCATCCCGGTCGCGGAGGACTGCGATCTAATCCATCCGCTTGGCGAATTCGCCCTTGTGCAAGGTTGCCGCCAAGTCGGACTCTGGGATAAGGCCGGGCTTGCAGAGCTACGGCTCGCCGTGAACGTTTCGGCGCAACAAT
>DATHHZ010000215.1:0-3176 GCA_035316965.1 Burkholderiales bacterium
TCACAACCGCGACGGCGAGGCGAGTCTGAGGCATTTTTCCGGCTATACTCACTAGTTCAGCAAACGGCAAATTATGAACCGCATTTCATGAGGCGGCTACGCAAACCATGACCGACCGGGTCATACCCATCACGGACGGACGAAGGACGAAGCCCCTCCCCGGCGAAAGGGCATTGGGCTCTCCCGCGCGTTCCGGCGAAGACGCGCTCGGCCGCAGGCTGCACGACCTGCGCATCTCGGTCACCGACCGCTGCAATTTCCGGTGCATCTACTGCATGCCGCGCGATGTGTTCGGCCCCGACTACGCGTTTCTCCCGAAGAGCGAATTGCTAAGCTTCGAGGAGATCGCACGGCTGGCGCGCGTGTTCAAGGGTCACGGGATCGAGAAAATCCGCCTGACCGGCGGCGAGCCGCTGTTGCGCAGGAACCTCGAGCGCCTGATCGAGATGCTCGCCGACATTCCGGGGCTTGACCTCACGCTCACCACCAACGGCTCGGTCCTCTCGAAAAAAGCGCGCGCGCTGAGGGCGGCGGGTCTCAACCGCGTCACGGTCAGCCTCGACTCGCTCGACGAGGCGGTGTTCCGCAGGATGAACGACGCCGATTTCCCGGTCGCCGAGGTGCTGAACGGCATCGACGCGGCGTCGGCCGCGGGACTCGCGCCGATCAAGATCAACATGGTGGTGAAGCGCGGCGCGAACGAGGATTCCGTCATCCCGATGGCGCGCTACTTCAAGGGCAGCGGCCACATCGTGCGCTTCATCGAGTACATGGACGTCGGCGCGACCAACGGCTGGCGCATGGACGACGTCCTGCCCTCGGTCGAGATCGTCCGCATGATCGGCGAGAAGATGCCCCTTGAAACGGTCGAGCCGAATTACACAGGCGAGGTCGCAGAGCGCTGGCGCTACCGGGACGGGTCCGGGGAGATCGGCGTGATTTCCTCGGTGACGCAGGCCTTCTGCCGCACCTGCACTCGCGCGCGGCTCTCCACCGAAGGCATGCTCTATACGTGCCTTTTCGCCATGGCTGGCTACGACCTGCGCGGGCTGCTGCGCGGCGGCTCGTCCGACCAGGAGATTTCGGACGCAATCGCGCGCATCTGGCAGGCGCGCACCGACCGCTATTCCGAGATCCGCACCGCGGAGACGGCCAAGTTGCGCAAGATCGAGATGTCCTACATAGGCGGATGAAGACGCCGCACCGCCTCAAGCTCACCCACGCTTCGAAACCCCTCACCTTCGAAGTCGAGGCGATCAACGAGCGCGGCGAGTCCGTGCCGACGCCGATAGCGGGCGAGCATCCGCTCACGCTCTACGTGGACAAGCGCGAGATCGTCACGCTGATGACGCTAGGCCAGGCGCCCGAGGCGCTCGCGATCGGCTACCTACGCAACCAGCGCCTGGTCAAATCGATCGACGAAATCGCCGCGGTGCAGGTGGACTGGGAGACGGCGTCGGTCGCGATCACGACGCACAAACCGCTCAAGGGGCTCGACGAAAAAATGAAGAAGCGCACCGTCACCACCGGCTGCGGCCAGGGCACGGTGTTCGGCGACCTGATGGAGGAAATCGATTCGATCAAGCTGCGCGACGACGTCACGCTCACCGAAGATGCCCTGCACGCTCTGCTCGACGCGGTGCGCCGCCACGAGGCCATCTATAAGGAGGCGGGCGCTGTTCACGGTTGCGCCCTTGCGAAAAATTCGGCAAGCCACTCCGCTGCCAGCCCCAAGATCCTCTACTTCGTCGAGGACGTCGGACGGCACAATGCGGTAGATGCGATCGCGGGCCAAATGTGGCTCGACGGCGTGGACGGCTCGGACAAGATCTTCTATACGACCGGACGCCTCACCTCCGAGATGGTGATCAAAGCCGCGCAGATGCAGATTCCCTTCCTCGTATCCCGCTCGGGCCTCACCAAGATGGGCCACGAGATCGCGGCGAAACTCGGCATCACCATGATCGGCCGCGCCGCGGGCGGCAAGCACTACCTGCTCTTCACCGGCAAACACCGCTTCAGGAAGACCGTCGCGCCGACGCTGATGGCGTAGGGGTCTTCGCACACGTGCCAGCGGGTTGACCTATTCATTAGCTCCCCTAGCGAGCGCGGCATGCTGTCTTCGGTCACTGGATTGATCCTCGCGGGCGGCAAGGGCAGCCGCATGGGCGGGGTGGACAAGGGCCTGCAGACCTTCCGCGGCAAGCGCCTCGTCGATCACGTGTACGAGCGCTTCGCGCCGCAGGTCGGCGGCATCATCATCAATGCCAACCAGAACCATGAGGAATACAAGACTTTCGGCGTGCGCGTGGTGAGTGACGCGATCGGAGGGTACGCTGGGCCGCTCGCGGGACTGCACGCAGGTATGTCGGTTTCCAGGCGACCGTTTCTCGCCTCAGTGCCTTGCGACTCGCCCTTCCTCCCTACGGATCTGATCGAGCGGCTGCACAAGCGCATCGACGAAACCGGCGCAGAGCTCGCCGTAGCGAAAACGGGCGACCAGCCGCACCCGGTATTTTCGCTCGTGCGCCGCGGCGTGCTCGATCACCTCGCCGATTTCCTGAGAAACGGCGGCCGCAAGATCGATGCGTGGTACGCGACGCTCCACGTCGTGGAAGTCGGTTTCGACGATGAACCGGAAGCCTTCTCCAATATCAACACGCGCGAAGAGCTGCACACCTGGGAAAACGCACCGCCCGCTTGAATCTCTTCGGCCGTCAAGGGCGGTTGTCACTCAACCCGAATCAGGGAATGTTCTTGGAAACTTCGTTTGAATAGGGGCTTTCCACGTCCAGGGTATCAAAGGCCGTCACCGCGAAGTAGTACAGGCTTCCGCTGGCGAGTCCGGTAAGGGTGTAGGCCGTAACATTGCCCACGCTGATCCCTTGGCCGAGGGACTGGAGATACGTTCCCGGGGCGGTGCCGAAATAAACGCGGTACCCACTGAGAGTTGGGGCTGTTACGGAATCCCACGCCAGGGAGGCGCTATTGGAAGGTGGCGGAAGTGGGGTCGTGACGCTTACGCTCGTCGAATCGGCTGAGATGTTGCCGGCCGCGTCGCGGGCCGCCACCGTGTAGCTGTAGGTTCCAACGGACAAACCCGTATCCGCATAGCTGGTCGTGGCGGGGGTTGCGACCTGGACACCATTGCGGCGCACGATATAGCCGGTCACTCC
>DATHHZ010000216.1:0-2005 GCA_035316965.1 Burkholderiales bacterium
GCGCATTATGATCCGGGAAGCCGGAATCCGCGCCGACCCATGACCGGGAGAGGAGGAACATTGCCCACTCGTAGAGAGTTCATCCGGAATGCCTCCGGTGCCATGGCCGGCATCGCCTTTGTCGGCTGCGATCTCCTCGCCGCGGGGGACGCGCAGGCGCAGGCGAGCGGGGCAGTCCGGCGCCGGGAAGTGGTGGTGAGCGGCCGCCGCGTGAAAACCGTCGACGTGCATGCGCACTGCGCCGTGCCCGAAGCGATGGCGCTCATGGGTCTGAAGGTCGAGCCTCAGACCCTGATCATGGGGCAGGACCGCATCCGCGCGATGGACGAGCAAGGCATCGACGTCGAGGCGCTCAGCATCAATCCCTACTGGTACAAGGCCGAGCGCGATCTCGCGCGAGCGCTCATCAAGATCCAGAACGAGAAGCTCGCCGGGCTGTGCGCATCCCAGCCGCAGCGCTTCGTCGCCTTTGCCACCGTGGCCTTGCAGTACCCGGATCTCGCCGCCGAGCAGCTCGAGGAAGGCGTGAAGAAACTCGGCCTGCGCGGCGGCTCGATCGGCGCGAACGTCGCAGGCGAAGAGCTGTCCGACCCGAAGTTTCATCCGTTCTGGGCGAAGGCGGAACAGCTCGGCTGCCTGATTTTCATCCATCCTCAAGGGGGAACCGCAGGATTCGAGCAGAGGCTCAGAGGCAGCGGGGGCCTCGGCAACGTCATCGGCAATCCACTCGACACGACGATTGCGCTCTCGCACCTGATCTTCGAGGGAACGCTCGACCGCTTTCCCGGCCTCAAGATCTGCGCGGCTCACGGCGGCGGTTACCTCCCCTCCTACGCCGCGCGCTCGGACGCAGGCTGCGTGACTTTCCCGGATCGTTGTCCGAAGCCTCTGAAGAAACGACCGACCGAATATCTGCGCCAGCTCTACTACGACTCGATCGTCTTCACGCCCGAAGCGCGGCGCCATCTGGTCGCGGAGGTCGGCTCGGGCCAGATCGTCGTGGGAACCGACTATCCGTTTCCATGGATGAAAACTTCGGTCGACCACATCCTCAACACGCCGGGCCTCTCCGACGCCGAGCGGGCGGCGATGCTGGGCGAGACGGCGTCCCGATTGCTCGGGATCAAGGCCTAGCGCTAGACCGACTTCACGCGTTCAGGCGACGATCGCTTTCCATTTCCCCACGAGCTGCTCTGCGCCGCGCAGCGAAAGGGCAAAGATCGTGTAGGTCGGGTTCGAAGCGCCGCTCGTGGGAAAGATCCCCGGCCCGGCGATGCACAGGTTGGGGATCTCGTGCGACTGGCCGAAGCTGTTGACCACCGAGTTGCCCGCGCCCGTGCCCATGATGGTCCCGCCCATCAGGTGGATCGTCGGGATAGCCCCTCGACCGGACCAGGATTCCTTGGCGCCGGCGCCGTTGGCGATTTTCAGCCCTTCCTCGAAGTTCGCGTTCCACACGCGCGCGACGTCCTCGTCGTAGCTGTGGATGATCCTGCCGAGCGGCATGCCGAACTCGTCCTTGTCGCTCGCCGGCTCGACGCGATTCTCCGCGTTCGGCATTTCCTCCCCAAAAGCGTTGATGCGTGTCAGCCCGCGCGCGGCGCGCTTCATGAACGCGTGCAGGTCGGCGCCGAACAGGTCGAGCCGCGCATTGGCGAAGCCGCCGAGGTCGCTCGTCTTCAGCGCCGAACCGGCGACGATGAACGTGCTGCCGAAAGCGCCCTTGTGGCTGGACTTGCCGTAGCGGTCGTAGGACATGTATTGCGCGCCGGTAGTGCCCATGTGGTTCTGGACGTTTTCGTCGAAGATCGCCCAGGTGCCCGAGGCGAAATGCGTCATCATGTATTTGCCGACGAGGCCGCTCCGGTTGGCGAGACCCTTCGGGTGCGCGCCGTTCGCCGAATTGAGCAGGATGCGCGGGTTCTGCGCCGACCACGCGGCGAGCACCACGACGCTCGCCGGCTGGAATTGCTTCTCCTTCTTCTGGTCGTAGTACTCGACGCCG
>DATHHZ010000217.1:0-3839 GCA_035316965.1 Burkholderiales bacterium
CACAGCGCGGCGACCGCGGCGAGCACCGCGATTCGCGCGAGCCTCGCCCTCTCCTCGTCGATTTCGCTTGCGAAGATCTCGATGCGCGTCTGCACGATCGCGAGAAAGGTCCTCGCGAGATTTCGCAGCGAATCGAGCAAACCCTCGGAGCGTCCGGTTTCTTCTGTCATGGCAAGGCGTCAGCGGCGGCCGATCAGGAGTCCCAGGGCGATCCCGGCAAGCGCGGCGATCCCCGCGGCTTGCCAGGGATTTGCGCGGACGTACTCGTCGGCGGCGCGCACTGCGGCGCGCGCCTGCTCCGCGGCCTCTTCGCCGAGCGGCCCCAGCTTGAGCTTGGCCGACTCGAGGGTCTCCTGCATCTTCGCGCGCGCTGCGGTGGCGGCTTCCCCCGCCTCTCCGACCGTCGCGCGCAACAGCGCCTCGGCGTCCGAGATGACGAGCCTGAGATCGGCTGCGAGCTTTTCAGCGGTGACTTCGTTTTCGTGCATAAGTGGCCCCTTTGCCGGGGATTTTACCGGATACGATATCTTCCCATGCCACGTTCGCACACTACCCCTTCGCCGAGGATGCGCGTGCGCGCGCTGGCGACCGCCTTCGCGCGGTTCTCCGGCCCGGTCCGGCGCGCGTTTCGCACGCTGTGGGCCGCGCCGCCCGCGATTCGGGTTCTCGCGGTCGCGATCGCCATCATCACGCTCTGGGGCGCGGCAAACTGGATAGTCCAAACGGTCCGCAAGCCCTCCGAGATGTTTTTTCCGGTAGGCGGCGCGCTCGTAAAGACGCCGCTGGAAACCTGGCGCCAGTATGGGCCGCTCTTTCGCGAGCATTCCACCGCCGCCATCGCGCCCGAGCTGGAATCCCTTCGAGCTGTACCGGCCCTCGTCGAGCGCGGTCGGAATGTTCCAGATCACCGACGCCGCGTTCCGGGACGCGAAGCGCTACTGCATCCACGACCACGCGGTGGTCGAAGACGGTCCATGGTACGACCCGAGCTCGTGCTGGTTCAACGCCTTCTACACCCGCGTCGTGCCCGGCCACGCGATCGAGATGACGGCCGCGCTGCTCGACCGCCGCGTCGCGAACATGCTCGCGCGCAGAGCGGCGACGCTCGAGCAGAAGCAGGATCTCGCCGCCGTCATCCACCTATGCGGCCCCGCGCGAGGCGAGGCCTACGCGCACCGCGGCTTCCAGCCGGGCGCCGGGCAGCGCTGCGGCGCCCACGACCTCACCAGTTACCTCGCGCAGGTCAACACGCTGAAGCGGCAGTTCGCGCGTCTGGCGGCTGTCGATTGAGCGTCCGCGCCTCGAGCAGCCGCTACTCGATGTCGATTTCGAAGCTGCGCGGCCACTCGGGGCGGGTCTCCAAATCGAAATACACGCGGCCGATTTCGCGTCCGTCGGTGGTTTCGACCTGCACTTTCCATTCGCCCGGCTGGTAGTTCGACTTGAAGCCGTAGCCGCGAAATCCTTCCGCTCGCCCGCCGAGGATCTTGATGGGAATCGTATCCTGCAGCGTCCAGCCACGGGGCTCCTCCTTCAAATACCAGCGCAGCTGCACCTGGTCGGAGAAACGAGTGGGCGAGAAGATGCGAAAGAACACGTACACCTTGTCGCCGGGCTGAGCGAGGAACTCCTGGTCCCCGTGGTGCCAGATGCGCCACACCGGACGCTCGTGGCTCAAGCGGTAGGTATCCTGCGTCTTCTCGACCGCATGATAGATCCCGATGAACGGGATCGAGAGCGGGACCGGCGGAATCAGCCTGAAGAAATAAAAAACGAGGAAGCCGACCAGCACCCCGCCCAGCGGCACGAGCATCTGTCTCCTCGCGCGCGGAAAGAGATCGGGCGAGCGCCTGCGAAGCCACCAGACGACGCCGACCAGCGGCAGGCAGCCCGCGAACATCGACAGCAGAAAGACCACGAGCCCGATCGACCCGACGAAAATCGGGACCACATTGGCGGAGAAGCACAGCATGCAAAGGCTCAGCAGGGTGAACTTGAAAGACAGCCCCAGCGACTTGAAGCGCGCGGACTCGTTGGCCCACAACAGGAACACGAGGAACACGAGGAAGGCGAACGAGACGAGCAGCGAGGAGCTCTTGAAGAAGAAGATCGTGTAGACGTTGAGCAGGGTTCCCAGGAAGAAGTGAATGATCGCCGTTCGATACTGGTAATACCAGCGCTTCACCGCGAACACGGTCCCGGCTTCGAGCGGCGGTTTGCCTTCTTCGAGGAACATCTGCGTCAGCGCCGCGAGGATCACGGCGAGATAGAGCACCTGCTGGCCGATTGCATACCAGGAATCGGCGCGCTCGACGGTAAGGATGTCGAAGAAAAACCCGCAGATGAAGGAAAGGATCGCGACCTTCTGCTCGTTCCTTTCGTAGTAGAGCTTGAGGCGGTCGATCGCCCCGACCGCGGGTGCCGCGTCGGTCATTTCGGGTTTCGCTGTTTCCACAGTTCCATCAGCTTCCGGGCGAACACCGTGCCCAGCGCGTCGTCCTCGTGCATGAAATAGACGTAGGCGCGCTCGAGGCGCAGCGCCGCGATGCGCTCGACCCAGTCGCCGAGATCCGTATCTTCGTAATGAGTGCGCCGCAGGCGCAGGTAGCCGCTCGCGGCGGTCGCGACGATGGGCGGCGAGTCGCCATCCTCGGTGTCGGTATAGCAGAGCATCGCAGCCTTGGCACGCAGCGCCTCGTAGACCTCCCCGTCCTGCCAGGACTCGTTGCGGAATTCGAAGGCGGCGGGCCGGCTCGCGGGCAGCAGCGCGAGGAAATCGCGCAGCCGGGGCAGGTCCTTCTTCAGGTAGGGCGGCAGCTGGAACAGCAAGGGCCCGAGCTTGCCGCCCAGCGTCTGGGCGCGTCTGAGGAATTCGGCGACGTGGGTCTCGCACTCTTTCAAGCGCAACTCGTGGGTGATGCGGCGCGGCGCCTTAAGTGTGAAGGAGAAGCCTTCCGGCACCTCTTCGGCCCAGCGCGCGAGCATCGTCTCGGCGGGCATGCGGTAGAAGGTGTTGTTGATCTCGACCGTCGGGAAATGCCCAGCATAGTAGCGCAGCATCCCGTCCGCGGGATGCTTTTCAGGGTAGAACTTGCCGAGCCACTCCTTGTAGGAGAAGCCGCTCGTTCCAGCGAGGAGCTGCGTCATGGACGGGATTGTCCAGCACCGGCGCGCGATCCGGCAAGCTAGAATCTCTCGAATGCCCAAAGCCAAGCGCGTAGTACTGGCCGACCCATCGGCGGCCGCAGCACTGCTGGACGAATATTCCAAGAAGCGCGCCTTCGACGCGACGCCCGAGCCCGCGCCCGCACCCGCTCCGGGCGAGGGACTGCTCCTTTTCGTGGTCCAGAAGCACTCGGCGCGCCAGCTGCACTACGACTTCAGGCTGGAGTGCGACGGCGTGCTCAAGTCCTGGGCCGTTCCCCGAGGCCCGTCGCTCAACCCCGCAGACAAGCGCCTCGCGGTCATGACCGAGGACCACCCTTACGACTACGCCTCGTTCGAGGGCGTGATTCCCCCCAAGCAGTACGGCGCGGGCGAAGTGATCGTGTGGGACTGCGGCCCGTATACACCCGACGAGGATCGGAAGGGACATTGGTACCACGACCGTGCGCACGCCGAGCGCCTCGTCAGGGAGGGCATCGCCGCGGGCAAGCTGAGCGTCACGCTTCGCGGCGCCAAGCTCAAAGGCTCCTTCGCGCTGGTCCGCACGACCAGGAGCCCAAAGGACTGGCTGCTCATCAAGCACAAGGACCGCTTCGTCGCCGAAACCGACGTCACCGGGAAGGATCACTCGGTCCTCTCCGGCCTTATGGTCGAGAACCTCAAGGCCCTGCCGG
>DATHHZ010000218.1:0-4597 GCA_035316965.1 Burkholderiales bacterium
CCGGCCCTCGCGGGCGAAGGCATCGCACAATTGTACGGCGATGCCTGGGAGTGGACGCGATCGAGCTACGATCCCTATCCGCGCTACCGGCCGCACGCCGGCGCGGTCGCGGAATATAACGGCAAGTTCATGTGCGGCCAATACGTCCTGCGCGGCGGATCGTGCGTCACGCCGGCAGCCCACGTGCGCGCGACCTACCGGAATTTCTTTCCGCCGCAGGCACGCTGGCAGTTCTCGGGGCTGCGCCTCGCTCGGGAAGCTTGAGTCGAGCATCGCAGACGACTGGCAACCTTCCCAAAGGGCCGTTCTCCGGTTATTCGTGGCGGCGCCGCGCGCCATGCGGGGTGGATCGGTGAGAATAGCGGCAATGATCCTCCATTTCTCCCACGCCAACGGTTTTCCCGCCGCGTGCTACCGCAAGATGTTCTCGTATCTCGAGCGCGATTTCGAGATCGGCTATGTCAACACCATCGGGCACGATCCGCGGCGTCCGGTGACCGAAGGCTGGCCGCATCTGATCGCGGAACAGCTCGAGCATATCGAGCGCTACGGGGAACCGGTGCTCGGCGTGGGGCATTCGCTCGGCGGCTATCTCACCATGCTTGCCGCGCTGGACCGGCCGGAGCTGTTCCGTGCGATCGTGGTGCTCGATTCGCCGGTGATAGGGACGTGGGCGGGCAGGGCCTTCGGCCTGGTGAAGCGCTTCGGCCTCGTGGACCGAGTGACCCCCGCGGGCGCGACGCGCGACCGGCGCTCGCATTGGAAGTCGGCCGAGGAAGCCTACAAGCATTTCCACGGGCGCAAGGTCTTCCGCAACTTCGATCCGGACTGTCTGCGCGACTACGTGACGCTCGGCATGGTTCCCGCCGCGCACGGAGTGCGGCTCGCCTTCGACCCGAAGATCGAAACGCGCATCTACCGGACGATTCCGCACGATCTGGTGCGGGATCTGCCGCGGCTCGCACTGCCGCGCGGTTTCATCTGTGGGCGCGAATCGGAGGAGATGCGGAAGGCGGGCCTTGCCGCTACGCGCAAGTTCTTCCGCGTGGCGCGCATCGCGGGCGGGCACCTGTTTCCGTTCGAGCGGCCGCAGGCTGCGGCGCAGGCGATCCGCGAGATGGCCGCCGAGCTGCTCGGAAGCGGTTAGATCGAGCGCTGGCGACGCCGCACGATGATGGAATCCAGCTTTTCCGCGAGGCCCTGCACGCCTCCGAGGTTGGGATTGACCGCGAGCGCGCGGCGGAAATACTCCAGCGCCTTCTCGGGCTGGTCGAGCCGCAGGTAAATCTGGCCGTAGCCGGAGAGCACGCCGAAGTGCTGCGGGTTGCGCTTGATGACCTCGTCGCAGTCCATGAGCGAGCGCCGGAATTCGCCGGCGAGGAAATACGCCGTGGCACGCTTGTTCCAACCTTCGGCGAAGCCGGGTTTAAGCTCGATGATGCGGGTGAACGTGGCGATCGCCTCGGGGAAGCGCTGCTCGCCCATCTCCGCGACTCCTTTGCTGAACAGATCGTCCACGCGGGCGTCTCCCGACCGGCTCCAGACCGCCCACAGCGCTTGCTCCGCAACAGTGCGTACCCGTTCGTCCGCGTCGCGCAGCGCGGCAATCAGCTTGGGAGCATCCTCCATCCGGCCCACGATCGCGAGGCCGCGCGCGCCGCGCCGGCGCTCCTCCGCGTCGGATTTCTTGAGAGCCGCAAGCGCTGCGGTCCGCGAAGGCCGCTCCGGCTCCGCCGCGGCAGGCATCGCGGGAACCAGGCACGCGATGGCGAGAGCCAGGAGCACCAGCCTTTTCATTGCGACCTTCGAGAGCTTCATCGGAATAAGCTCCCTTGCCTCATGGTTTACAGAGCGTCCGCTCAACTATAATCCTCTCTGCTGTCTGATGAAAGGAGGCGCCATGCGCAAGCTGCTGATTTCGGTCTTCGCCCTGCTGGCGGGCCTTGCTCTAGTCCCCACTCTCGACGCCGCCGGAATGGACTCCGGGCCGGCGCCGAACGCGCGCCCCGTGGACCCGGATTACGAGAGCGGCAAGAAGGCGGTCGAAGCCGGGAACTGGAAAACGGCCCTCGACAGCTTCGAGCGGGTTGCCTCGCGCGAACCGACCAACGCCGACGCGCAGAATTACCTCGGCTACGCCTGGCGCAAGTCCGGCAACCTCGACCTTGCGTTCAAGCACTACAACGAGGCGCTGCGCCTCAACCCCCGGCACAAGGGAGCGCACGAGTACATCGGCGAGGCCTATCTGATGGCGAACAATCTTCCGAAGGCGGAGGAGCACCTTGCACGGCTCGACAAGCTGTGCTTTTTTCCCTGCGAGGAATACAGGGACCTGAAGAAGGCGGTCGAGGAATACAAGACCGCGAAGCAAGGCAGGGACAGTTCCCGGCCGTGAGCGTCGCGACCGCAAAACAAAACGCCCGGCAAGCCGGGCGTTTTTTTTCCGGGTGCGCGTCCCGGGAGAATCCCGAGGCGCGGCGGTTATTTGAGGTGCTTGCTGACGAGCTTGGTCATCTCGAACATCGACACTTGCTTCTTGCCGCCGAAGATGACTTTGAGAGCGTCGTCGGCATTGATCATGCGACGGTTCTTGGAGTCCTGCAGCTTGTTTCGCTTGATATAACCCCAGAGCTTCTTGGTTACTTCGGTGCGCGGTATCGCCTTGGAGCCCACCACTTCAGCGAGCGCGGCGCTTGGGGTCATGGGTTTCATGAATGCCGCATTGGGTTTTCTCTTCTTGGCCATCGTATATCTCTCCTCTTAAATACGAGCTGTTTGGGTGACGCCGCACGGACGGTACGGGCAACGCGAGAGTGCGTCAATCAGAGGGAAATGTCAACCACCTTCAAACGGATTTTTCGCCCTCCGGAGAAACTACGGCCCGGCCGGGGGATCGCTTTCGCTATAATCGGAAACCCGTTTTCCCTGACAATTTCCTGTCACCCCGGCAAGCGCAGTGGAAACCGCCAAAAAAAACGTCGCCGTCCTCGCCACCTGCCAGGCGCTGCTGTTCACGAACAACTCCACGGCGATTGCGCTGAACGGCCTAGCCGGCTATGCGCTCGCAGCGGACAAGGCCCTGGCGACGCTCCCCGTCACCGTATGGGTGATCGGCGGGGCGCTCTCGACCTTTCCGGCTTCGCTTCTCATGAAGCGCATCGGCCGGCGTGCCGGCTTTACCGTCGGAGCCCTGACGGGGATGGTCGGTGCGGCGATCTGCTCGCTCGCCCTGTACCTCGGGAGTTTCTGGCTTCTCTGCTTCGGCACGATGGTGTTCGGCGTGTACAACGCCGTGGCCCAGTACTACCGGTTCGCGGCCGCGGACGCCGCAAGCGCCGATTTCAAGGCGAAGGCGATCTCTCTCGTGCTCGCCGGCGGCCTGGTGGGAGGCATCGTCGGCCCGGAGACGAGCAAGCTCACGGTCGATTTACTCCAGACGCACTATCTCGGCGCGTACCTGTCCCTGATCGGATTCCTGGTGCTCGTCGTGCTGGTGGTGCAATTGCTCGACATCCCGGTGCCTACGGCCGCGGCGCACAGGGATTCGACGCGACCGCTCGCACGGATCATGGTGCAACCGGTGTTCGTGGTGGCAGTGCTCGCAACGGCGATCGCCTACGGCGTGATGAACCTCCTCATGACCGCGACGCCGCTCGCGATGAGCTTATGCGGCCATCCGTATTCGGCCGCGGCCACGGTGATCGGCTGGCACGTCATCGGCATGTTCGGGCCGTCGTTTTTCACCGGCTCGCTCATCAAGCGCTTCGGGGTGCTGCAGGTGATGGTCGCTGGAGCGCTGCTCCTCTACGTCGTGGTGGCGATCGCGCTGTCGGGCATCAGCGTTCCGCACTTCTGGTTTGCGCTCGTGCTGCTCGGCGTCGGGTGGAATTTCCTCTATATCAGCGGAACGACCCTCATCACCGAAGCGTGCACCCCGGCCGAGCGCGCGAAGACCCAGGGCGCAAACGACCTGATCATCTTCGTCGTGATGGCCAGTTCCTCGTTCAGCCCGGGCCTGCTCCTGGAAAAGAGCGGCTGGCAAATGCTCAACTATCTCGCGCTGCCGTTCGTCACCGCGGCGGCCATCGCGCTGCTGTGGCTCCTCGCCCGGCGCCGCGTCGCGGCCGGAACATGAGGGTGGCGGACGCCCAGCAGGCAAGGCTCGATCCCCAGGCCCGCGCGTTGATCGAGCGCGCGTCGCGCTCGGCCGGTCCCGCGCTGAGCTCGGTGGGCGTAGACGAAGCGCGGCGGCTCTACCGCGAATCGCGCCTTGCCTTTGCGCCGCCGCCGGTCCCGGTGCAGGAAACGCGCGATTTCTCAATAGCCGGTCGGGGGGGCGCGATCGGCGCCCGGTACTACCGGCCCCTGGGCACGAAGCCCGGAGAAGCGCCGCCGGCGGTGGTGTACTTCCACGGCGGCGGCTGGACCTGTGGAGATCTCGATACACACGACAGCGTCTGCCGCGGGATCGCCGCTCACGGTTACAGCGCTGTCGTCGCAGTCGATTACCGCTTGGGGCCGGAGCACAAGTTTCCGGCGGCGGTCGAGGATGCCGTGACGGCGTTGCAGTGGGTGGCCGCGAACGCAAGCTCGCTCG
>DATHHZ010000219.1:0-2265 GCA_035316965.1 Burkholderiales bacterium
CCAAGTTGGCGAGCCAGCGGGATATAGCCTTGCAGGCGAGCTGGCTAGCTCTTAGCT
The DNA here is from genome assembly GCA_035316965.1 of Burkholderiales bacterium. Lineage (GTDB taxonomy): Bacteria > Pseudomonadota > Gammaproteobacteria > Burkholderiales > SG8-39 > VBDM01. The sequence continues at coordinate 58 of DATHHZ010000219.1, forward strand.
AACTCCTCGAGGAACGTCCCGGTCTCGCAGGCCGCACGAGATCTCCCTCGGTCCAGCAGCGGGATACTGGCCAGGGTCATGTCGGAGAACCTGGACCACGTGCGCTCGATCTACGCGGAATGGGAACGCGGCGATTTCAGCTCGACTGAGTGGGCAGACCCAGCTATCGAGTTCGTGGTCGCAGATGGACCTCGCCCGGCAGGTGGACAGGGTTGGCCGGGCTGAACGACGGCTGGCGCGATTTCCTGAACGCCTGGGAGGAGTACCGCACCTCGGTGGACGAGTACCGTGAGCTGGACGGCGAGCGCGTCCTCGGCCTTGCCCACTTCAGCGCGCGCGGCAAGGCAAGCAGCCTGGAGATTGACCAGAGATTGACGAGAGCAGCCATCCTTTTCCACCTCGACGGCGGCAAGGTATCTAGGCTCGTCGTCTATCTGGACCGCGAGCGCGCGTTCGCCGACCTCGGCCTCAAGGACGGATGAAAGTCAAGGGGTCTAGAAGATATTTCTCCTTTGTGAGAGAGTCGTTGCCGGTGCGGGCGACGACGAGCTAAAGCGCAGAGTTCGGGACTGAGGCTCTGCCGCGCTGCTTGCCGCTTGTCGGCTTAGAAGATGCGCGTCCCCGTGTCGCGCCCGCACCGCTTCTCGGCGGTTTGGGCTGCCAGTCGGCGACGAGTCTGCGGTAGGCGGTCTCGACCTGTCTGGCGAACTCGGCCTCGCGTTCCCGGTCTTGCTTGGTCGAAAGCGCATGACCGGAGGGCCAGCTGCGCCGGCCGTCCTTCGCCTTGAGCTCCAGCCCACGCAGCTTGCGGCGCGTGAGCGAGGGGCGCCCGAAGGCGTAGTCCTCCTCGCGCGTGAGCAGATGCCAGAACAGCACGGCGAGCTTTCGGGCGCTCGCCACCAGCGCGACCTGCGCCCCCCGTCGGGCGCGCAGCCGCTCATAGAAGGCGCGCAGCGGCCCCGGCGTTCTGATCGCCACCCAGGCCGCCTCGCAGAGCATGTGGCGCGCCTCGGGCGAGCCCTGCTTCGAGATCCGCCCATGCCGCGCCGGCGCCTCCCCGGACTGGCGCACCCGGGGATCCAGGCCGACATAGGAGACGAGCTTCTTGGGCGAGCTGAAGCGATGGATGTCGCCCACGACGGCCACGAACGTCGCCGCCGAGACGAGGCTCACCCCGGGGACGCTCATCAGCCGGCGGATCTCCTCTGATGAGAGCGCCTGGCGGGCAAGCTCTGACTCGATCAGAGCGATCTCTGAGTCTAAGAAGTCGACCTCGCGCAGGCAGCCCGCGACCGTCTCTGACTCATCTGCGGGAAGCTCGAGCGCCGCCAACCACTGCCGGCCCGCCTTGCCGAACACGTCCGTCATCGGCGGGCGGCCGGAGAGGTTGCGTGCCAGCACCGCGTGGCACTCGTTCTTCGCCCGTGTCTTTGAGCGCACGAGCTTTGCGCGGCGCTGCAGGCGCCGGCGCAGGGCGCGCGTGAACTCATCGGGCGACCACGCCGCGGGCAGGTACCCCGCCGCGAGCAGCTCGCACAAGGTCGTCGCGTCGAGCTTGTCGGTCTTGACCTTCGACTCGGCGATCGCTGAGCACTTGCGCGTGTTGGCGATCAGCACGCGCCCCACGTGGGGCTCGAGAATCCGCGCGATCGCCCCTGCGGACCCGGTCGCCTCTAGCGCGACCTGATCGTCGGGCGCAAGGCTTTGGGCGAAGCGCTCGAGCTCCGCCGGCGAGCTCTTGACCCGGCCCGCGAGCCGCAGCCCCGACTCGTCTTTGATCGCGACCTCGCAGAAGTCGCGATGCACATCCAGCGCAACAGATCGCATGTAGCCTCCTTTTCGATGCTTGTCGGTGGGAGACCAGGCGGGCAAAACGACAGCGACGGATTCGTGCTCGCAGCACAACCGGGTAAGTCGCAGGGGCGGCCACAGAGTAGGTCGGGCTCACGGCCCATTCTTGAAGGTCGGCCTGCCCATCCTGCGTTCTCCCTGAAGCCCCTGTCCCGGTGGCGCGACGCTAAGGGTCAGCTCGGACGCCGGGCCGGGGCGTCGACCCAATTGTCATCCCCGGAGTAGGCGGTGTCGCAGGAGAACGTGGAGCTGCACCGACGCGCTTTGGAGGCGTTCAACGCCCGCGATATAGACGCATTCATTGCAGCCACCGATTCGCACATCGAGGCTCACTCGGTGTTTGCGACGGTTGGCGGC
>DATHHZ010000220.1:0-10102 GCA_035316965.1 Burkholderiales bacterium
GTGCTATGGGGATTCAAGCCCGGCCCGCTTTTCATCCCGGAGCATCCCGCGCTTTTCTGGGGTCTGGTGGCGAGCATGTACATCGGCAACGTCATGCTGCTCATTCTCAACCTGCCGCTGGTGCCCCTTTTCGCGCAGGTGCTGAGGATGCCGGTGTACGTCCTTTATCCGCTCATTCTGGGGTATCGATGGTGGGCGTATACAGCGTATCTGGAAGCCTGTTCGATCTGCTGCTGCTCATGGTGTTCGGGCTGCTGGGGTATCTCATGCGCAAGCTCGATTACCCCTCAGCGCCGTTGATCCTGGGGCTTGCGCTCGGCGCCGGAATGGAACGGGCGCTGCGCCAATCGCTGATGATGTCCGAGGGCAAGCTTTCCATCCTGGTGTCCAGACCGATCTCGGCGGTGATGTTATCGTTGGCGGTGCTGGTCCTGCTGATTCCGATGTTCGGCAAACTCAACGCTTGGCGCCTGCGCGCGCTCGAGCAGGGCTAGTTTGCCGGAGGAGCCTGAGGAGGAATTCGATGAAATCGCCTTTGAGTCTCATCGCGCTGCTTGCCTTGCTGTGCGCGCCGCTCGCGTTCGCCCAGGGGTTCAAGCCGTCGCGCACCGTGGACCTGGTCGTGCACACCGGCCCCGGGGGCGGCAGCGACGTGCTCGCGCGAGCGATTGCCGTCATGGTGGAAAAGGAAAAGCTGCTGCCGGTGCGCCTGCAGGTGATCAACAAGCCCGGCGGCAACGCCGCGGTGGCGGCCGCCCACCTCGCCGAAAAGAGAGGCGACCCAAATACGCTCGGCCTTTTCACCGGGGTCTGGCTGCAAACCCCTCTGGTGAGCTCCGAGGCCAAGATCACGCTGCGTGACTTGACCCCGATCGCGCGCCTGGTTCTGGAGCCCGCGGTGATCGCGGTGAAGGCGGACTCCCGGTACAAGACGCTCGCCGAGTTCATCGAGGCGGCGAAGAAGAACCCCGGGCAACTCAAGCAGTCGGGCGGCTCGAATACGAGCCGCGACAATGTCGTGCGGCAGCTCCTGCAAAAATCCACGGGCGCGCGCTGGGCCTTCATATCGTTTCCGGGCGGGGGCGAGCGCATCGCCGCGCTGCTCGGAGGTCACGTCGACATCATGGTGATCGAGCCTGAAGAGGCGGGCGAACACATCCGCGCCGGCAACATGCGCGTGCTCGCGCAGGTGAGCGAAAAGCGGCTGGCGAAATTTCCCGAAGTACCGACGCTCAAGGAGGCCGGCTTCGATGTGCCGGTCGTGCCGCAAGTTCGCGGCGTGGTTGCGCCGCCGGGAATTCCAAAGGAAAACGTCGAGTTCTGGCAGGATTTTTTCCGCAGATTGACGCGCACGCCGTCCTGGCAGAAATACATCGAGGACAACCAGTTCGAGGACGGATATCAGAATGCTGCGGATCTCGCGAACTTCTATGACGAGTTCACGGACCGGATGCGCGAGATCCTCAAGGACGCCGGCGTCAAGACGGTGCGTTGAATCGTCCGGATGAACGCTCCCGCCGGCACCCGGTCTGTCGCGGAACGGCTCGTAGCCGCGACTGCGTCGCTGTCGCAAGCGGGCGTTCCCCCGCAAGTCAGGCTGCGTTGCGAGGATCTGCTTGTCGACGTCGGCGGCCTGTGCGTAGCGGCGCGCAACAGCGATTACGTCCGGGCGCTCGTCGCGAGCGTCGACGGCGGCGGTCCGTGCACCGCGATCGGGCATACGGGCAGCTTTCGCGCCGAAGACGCCGCGATGATCGGCGGCACGGCCGCCCACGGCGAAGACTTCGACGACACTTTCGAAGGCGGCCCGGTGCACAGCGGCGCAGTCATCGTCCCGGCGGTGCTCGCCGCGTGCGAACGCTTCCAGCGCGATGGACGGGCCGCGCTTCTCGGTATCGCCTCGGGCGTGGAAACGATGTGCCGCTTGAGTCTCGTCGCGCCGAAGCTCATTCACAAGGCGGGGTTTCATCCCACGAGCGTGCTCGGGGCGATGGCGGCAACGCTCGGCGTATCGGCTGCGCTCGGGCTCGATCGGAAGCAGACCGTCGACGCGCTCGGCATAGCGGGCAGCATGGCGGGCGGGATCATCGAATATCTCGCCGAAGGGGCCTGGACCAAACGGCTGCACGCGGGATGGGCGGCGCGCGTCGGGCTGCACGCGGCTCGCATCGGGCGCGAAGGATTCCTCGGGCCACGCACCGTATTCGAAGGCACGCACGGGTTTTTTTTCGCCTTCGCTCATACCCGGGAAGGCGACTTCGACGTGCTCACGCGCGATTTCGGCGAGCGATGGCTGATGGAAGGTCTCACCTTCAAACCCTATGCGACCGGCACCATGAACCAGCCTTATATCGATTGCGCGCTGCGGCTGGCGAGAAAAGGGTTCGCGGCCGAGGACGTCGCCGAGGTGCTGTGCGAAACCGCGGAAGGCTACGTGCACCGGCTGTGGGAGCCGCTCTCCTCCAAACATCGACCGGCGAACGACTATGCCGCCAAATTCAGCGCGCCCTTCAATATCGCGGTCGCGTTTGTCACCGGAGGCGCCGGGTTCGAGGCCTTTACCGACAAAACGGTGCGCGACCCGCGCATCCTCGCGCTTGCCTCCAAGGTGCGCTACGTCGTCGATCCGAACAACCCCTATCCAAAAACCTACACCGGCCATATGAGGGTGACGCTCAAGGACGGGCGCGTCTTCGAAGAGCGCCAGCCTCATATCCGCGGCGGCGTGCACGAACCGCTCACGCGCGAGGAGATCGAGCGCAAGTTCCGCTCCAACGCAGGGTACGGCGGCTGGGATGCGGCGCGCGCCGAGCGGTTTCTGCGGTTCGCAACGAGCGCTTTCGATGGACCACTCGGTCTGTCGGGTTTCCGTGGCTAGCGTCCGTCGCACAGGAAAAATCCCATGATCACTCTCGAGCGCACCACCCTTGTTCGCGCCGGCGTCGTCGCGCTCGCGTTCGCCGCGCTGTCCGCCAGCGCCTTTGCCAACCAGCATCCGCACCCTCACAAGGGAAGCCTCGATTACCTCGACCGCAACAGCTACGCGAAGAACATGCGCGTGCTCGGCGTGTTCCAGCTCGGCGAGGAGCGCGGCCACAAGTTGCAGATGATGGCGATCGGCTCGCGCCGCCTCATACTGCAGAACGGCGACGTGATCGATGTCAGCGACCCGCGCGCGCCGAAGCTCGTCAAGCACGCCGCGTTCAGAGGCTCGCAGCTCCAGGTCGCGTTCAACAGGAAACTCGGAAAATGGATCCTCGTCACCGGGGCGTCCGCGCCGATCACTTCGACCACGGCAACGGCCCCCAACGGCAAGTACGACGATCCGACCCTGATCGAAAAGACCAGGCAGGGGCCGGGTCTGCGCGGGATCCGCATCTGGGATGCGAGCGACCTCGCCAACATGATCCTGCTCTCGGAGTTCTCCCCCGACGGCGGCGATCCCAAACGCAAGGTCCAGGCCGGCTCGGGCACGCACCGCAACTACTACGACGGCGGCGACTACGCCTATCTCGACACCGCGCCCGACGACAGCTTCACCCACATGGAGAGCCCGATTCGCTGGCACGGCAACGGGATCATGGTCGTGGACGTGTCCGACCCGGCGAATCCGAAACAGGTCGCGATGTGGTGGGTGCCGGGGCAGCGCACCGGTGAGGAAGCGCAATACAAGGCCTGGCGCGAATACGGCGACAAGGTCTCCTTCACCAGCCTGCACGGCCCGATGTACGTGCCAAAAAAGGTGGAAGACGGCGGCAAGCTCGGCTACAGCGCCTACGGTTCGTTCGGCATGCTGATCCACGACCTCTCGGATATCCGCAACCCGAAGCTCGTGGGCCGCTTCACGCCCGAATACAAGGACACGCGCGGCACCGTGATCGCCTTTCACACGATCGATGTGGCGCGCCTGGACCGCGGCTTCGTCATCACCAATCCGGAAACGCTGAGCCCCGACTGCAACGAGACTTATGTTCCTTCGTGGATCGTAGACGTGCGCGACCCGGCCGCGCCGAAGGCGATTTCGCGATTGCCCGTTCCGACCCCGCCGCGCGAGGCGCCGTACAAGACCTTCTGCGACAAGCGCGGGCGTTTCGGCCCGCACAACCCGCCGCACATCAAGGCCCCAGGCAAGCCCGATCCGAACTTCACCTGCTATGCGCACTTCAACGCCGGTGTGCAGTGTTACGACATTCGCGATCCGAAGAACCCGCGCATCGTGGCGTACTTCATCCCGCCGCAGGGCGGCGAGCTCGACAAGTGGAACAGCTACAACCGCACCGTGGACAACGTGTTCATCGAGTGGGATCGAAAGATCATCTGGATCGGAACCGATACGGGCCTATATGCCCTCGAGGCTCCCGCTCTCGGCAAGCCGATCACTGTACCGATGCCAGTGAAGGATTGGGCGCTACCCGGGCTCAACGCCGGGCACCCCTGAGCAGGAAAAACTAGAAGAAACGCTCGAGACGCCGGTACTGGATCGCTTCGGCGACGTGGGTGACAGCTATCGTCGTTTCGCCGGCGAGGTCGGCTATGGTTCGGGCGAGCTTGAGCACCCGGTGGTAAGCGCGCGCCGAGAGATGGAGCTTGCCGATGGCCTGTCTCAGCAACGCGCTAGCCTTCTTTTCCGCCGTGCAGAAGCGTTCGATTTCGCGCGGGCCCAGCCGGGTGTTGCTTTTGCCCTGGCGCGCAAGCTGTCGCTCGTGCGCTCGTTCGACGCGCTCCCGCACCCGCGCAGAGTTCTCGCCGCGACCCGCGTTGACGAGGTCGTCTTCGCGCACGGCGGGCACCTCGATCTGGATGTCGATACGATCGAGGAACGGCCCCGAAAGCTTGTGACGGTAGCGCATCACCTGATCGGGCGTGCAGCGGCATTTGCCGCTGAAATGTCCCAGATACCCGCAAGGGCAGGGGTTCATCGCGCCGATCAGCTGGAATCGCGCCGGATACTCGGCCTGGCGCGCGGCGCGCGAAATGGCGACGCGGCCGGACTCGAGCGGTTCGCGCAGGGCTTCCAGCACTTTCCGGTCGAACTCCGGCAGCTCGTCCAGAAACAACACGCCGTTGTGCGCCAGCGATATTTCGCCGGGACGCGGATCGCTGCCCCCGCCGACCAGCGCGACGCTGGAAGCCGAGTGGTGCGGAGCGCGGAACGGGCGCTGTTTCCAGTTTTCGAGGCGAAAGCCTCCTGAGCCGAGCGAGGCGAGCGCGGCCGATTCGAGCGCTTCCTCGCCGCTCATCGGCGGGAGCAATCCCGCGAAACGCGCCGCGAGCATCGATTTGCCCGTTCCTGGAGGCCCGACCATGAGCACGCTGTGACCTCCCGCCGCAGCGACTTCGAGCGCGCGCTTCGTTTGCGCCTGGCCTTTCACTTCCGCGAGATCAGGATAGTTCGGCGGGATGACGATCGGTTGCGCCACCGGCCGCGACAGCGGCTGCCGGCCGGCCAGATGAGCGCAGACATCGAGGAGCGACCCCGCCTGGTAAATGCTGGCTCCCCCGACCAGGGCTGCCTCGCCGGCACTTGCCGAAGGCAGGACAAATGCGCGACCTTCGCGCGCCGCGCGCCAGGTCATCGCGAGCGCCCCGCGAACCGGACGCAGCTCGCCGGTCAACGAGAGCTCCCCGGCGAATTCGTATTTCGAGAATCCGTCGACCTCGAGCTGGTGCGAGGCGGCGAGGATGCCGAGCGCAATGGGCAAATCGAACCTGCCGCTCTCTTTGGGGAGCTCTGCAGGGGCGAGATTGACCGTGATGCGCCTGGCGGGAAATTCGAAGCGGGAGTTCACGAGCGCGGCGCGCACCCGGTCGCGGCTTTCCTTCACTTCGGTGTCCGGCAGACCGACGATGGTGAAAGAGGGCAGGCCGTTCGCCAAATGCACCTCGACGGTGACTTCGGGCGCGTCCAGTCCCGAGAGCGCACGGCTGTGGAGCACCGCGAGGGACATCGCGAACTACTTGCGGCTCAACCTCGACTCGAGTTCGGCGACGCGCGCTTCCAGCCCGGAGAGCTTATCGCGGGCGCGCGCGAGGACCTTGGCCTGGATCTCGAGCTCTGCGCGCGTTGCCAAGTCGAGCTTGGCGAACGCAGCTGAAAGCAGCGCCTGCAGATTCCTCTCTACATCCTTGGCGGGGCTCGCGGCGAGGAGTTCGCTGATCCTCGCGCTCAGGTCATCGAGTAGGCGGGTCTGGGGCATCGCGCTTGCGTCGTCGGTCGAGTCTAGCATGGTGATCTAACGCCTCGCCCCCGTTCCGGCCGACCGCACAGAATCAGTGCGTGACGATTTGATTACGCATCATCATGGTGCCCGGAGGTTTGCGCGGTACGGCGTCTAATGGACCAACCCATTGATAGAAAGAAATAAAAAATCTGGCACGAGCCATGCTGAAGGGGCTTGGTCTTCTCACCCAACGAAAGGTCCAACAATGAAAAAACTTTTACTCGCTTCTGCCGTCTCTGCGGTGTTCGCAGCCCCGGCCACGGTACTCGCCCAAGCCAAACCCGCCCCGGTCCCGACCCTCGACAAGATTCTCGAGGCGTCGGGGATCAGCGTGAGCGGGTATATCGACGCCGGGTACACGCACTCGGATAGAAATATCGAAGCCCCCGCGTTCTCGACTCGAGTATTTGACTCGCAGAACAACTCGTTCGCACTGCATCAGTTTGGAATCACAGTAGCAAAGCAGCCGAAAGAGGGATTTGGCGGATTGGTCAATCTCACCGTGGGCAAGGATGCTAATGTCATCCAATCTTTCCCCGCCACTGCTAACGCCACGTTCGACGTCACCCAGGGCTTCTTGCAGTATGCCGGGGGGCCTTTGACCGTAATCGCAGGTAAGTTCGTCACGCTGTCGGGAACCGAGGTGATCGCGAGTCCGGGCAACAACAATGTCTCACGGTCCATCCTTTTCGGCGCGATACCGTTCACGCATACCGGCGTACGCGCGACCTGGGCGTTGAGCGACACGGTCAGCTTGATTGCAGGCGTCAACAACGGCTGGGATCAACTCCAAGACGCAAATAAGGGCAAGACTGCCGAACTTGGGGCATCACTGAATCCCATCAAACCGTTGACTATCTCCCTCTCGGCCTACTCGGGCAAAGAGGTTGTCACACCGGGCGGAGCTGCCGTTCCGGAGGGCACCCGTACCAGCATCAACGCTGTCGCGTCCTACACGATCATCGATCCTCTTTCAGTCGGTCTGGAGGTCTTGAACGTGAGTCAAGACAACACCGTCGCCGGCAACGCGAAAGGAAAGTACAACGGCGTGGCGGGATACGTTTCTTACATGTTCGCACCGAAGTTCCGAGGCGTCCTGCGCGCCGAGTCGTTCGACGACAAAGACGGCATCCGTTTCGGCACGGCAAGCACGAAGTACAAGGAAGTAACCCTGACCGGTGCCTTCCTCGCTTCAGACAGCTTCGAAGCACGCGTCGAGGGACGCAGAGATCAGGCGACCAACAAGGTGTTCACCGACTACGCCGGTGCGGCGAGCAAGACCATGACGTCCATCGCGCTGCAAGGCCTCTACAAGTTCTAGCGCTTCGAAGTCCATTACCAATTCAGGGAGCACATTCATGAAACTCGTAACCGCAATCATCAAGCCGTTCAAGCTTGACGAGGTGCGGGAAGCCCTGTCCGCCATCGGCGTGCAGGGCATTACCGTCACCGAAGTCAAGGGTTTCGGCAGGCAGAAAGGTCACACCGAGCTGTATCGCGGCGCGGAATACGTGGTCGATTTCCTGCCGAAAGTGAAGGTCGAGGCCGCGATCAAGGACGAGATGCTCGATCAGGTGATCGAGGCCATAGAAAAATCGGCCAACACGGGAAAGATCGGCGACGGCAAGATCTTTGTCTTCGATCTGAAGCAAGTTATCCGCATCCGCACCGGCGAAACCGGGGCGGAAGCGCTCTGAGGGAGATCACGATGAGAAAGCTTTTCACAATTTTTGCCCTGCTCGGCGCCGTGGGCTGGTGCGCGCCCCTCATGGCCCAGGACAAACCGGCGGCTCCAGCCGCAGCACCAGCTGCGCCGGCGCCCGCTGCGGCCGCCCCCAGCGCCACTCCGGCTCCGGCGGCCACGCCCAACAAGGGAGACGTGGCCTGGATGCTGACGTCGACGGCCTTGGTGCTAATGATGAGCGTACCGGCGCTCGCGCTGTTCTACGGCGGCTTGGTGCGCTCGAAGAACATGCTCTCGGTGCTGATGCAGGTGTTCGTGACGTTCTCGCTGATCACCGTGATCTGGTGCATCTACGGCTACAGCCTCGCGTTTACCGAGGGCAGCGGGTGGATCGGGAAGTTCTTCGGCGGATGGGATCGATTGTTTCTGAATGGTACCTTCGACCCTGCGAAAGGCGAGTTCTCCATGGCGGCGACCTTCAGCAAGAACACGCCGCTGCCCGAACTGGTCTACGTGGCCTTCCAGGCGACGTTCGCGGCGATCACCTGCTGTCTGATACTGGGCGCGGTCGTCGAGCGAATCAAGTTTTCCGCCGTTCTGATCTTCATGGTGCTGTGGTTCACCTTCAGCTACGCCCCGGTCGCTCACATGGTGTGGTTCTGGCCCGGCCCGGATGCCTACACGGCGGCCAACGTAGTCGATGCGACTAACGCGAAGGCGGGCCTTTTGTGGCAGTGGGGCGCTCTGGACTTCGCCGGCGGCACGGTCGTGCATATCAACTCCGGTGTCGCGGGGCTGGTCGGCGCGTACTTGGTCGGGAAGCGGGTCGGCTACGGAAAGGAGGCCATGTCACCGCACAACGTAACAATGACCATGATCGGGGCTGCACTCCTCTGGGTGGGCTGGTTCGGCTTCAACGCCGGTTCAGCGCTCGAGGCTAACGGTTTTGCAGCGCTCGCATTCATGAACACGTTTCTCGCCACGGCCTGCGCGGTTCTCTCCTGGATGTTCGGGGAGTGGTTCTTCAAGGGCAAGCCGAGCATGGTGGGCGCAGCATCCGGTGCGGTTGCAGGCCTCGTTGCGATCACCCCGGCGGCAGGCAACGTGGGCATCCCGGGCGCGTTCGTCATCGGCCTTGCGGCCGGCTTGGTGTGCCTGTGGGGTGTGAACGGTCTGAAGAAGTTGCTTGGTGCAGACGATGCGCTCGATGTCTTCGGCGTGCACGCGGTTGGGGGCATTCTCGGGGCGCTGCTTACGGGCGTTTTCAATTCGCCGAAGCTTGGCGGGCCAAGCTTTCCGGTCGACTGGTTCACCGGCAAGATGACCACTGCAGCCGACTACTCGATCATGGGACAGCTCTGGATCCAAGCGCAAGCCGTAGGTGTGGTATTCGTCTGGACGGCCGTGGTGGCTTTCGTCTCCTTCAAGATTGCGGACCTCCTCGTGGGACTCCGTGTGACCGAAGAGGAAGAGCGCGAGGGCCTGGACATCAACTCGCACGGCGAGACGGCCTATCACATGTAAAGCAGGGAGAGGCCCGGATACGGGCTTGTTTTCGAAAACGGGCACCTTCGGGTGCCCGTTTTTCTTGCGCCGGCAGTTCATGCGAAAATACGCACCTTTCGCCGGCACCCGGCAATTCGGTTCGCGCCGCACTTCTCTTGCGATCCTGTGAGGACCCTCTCGTCATGAAAATGGAATACGTCATCAGCAGCTGGGACATCCCTTCGCTACCTATCGTGGGCTCGAATGCCCGCTTTCCCGTGCGCCGCATCTTCTGCGTCGGCCGCAACTATGTAGAGCACCAGAAGGAGATGGGCGGGGACGGCCGCGAGCAGCCGTTCTTTTTCGCCAAATCGGCTCATGATCTCGTCCCCGAGGGTGGTGCAGTGAACTATCCGCCGATGACGAGCAACTACCACTGGGAGACCGAGATGGTTGCGGTGATCGGCACCGGTGGCTACAAAATCCCGGCGGCGAAAGCCAACGAGCACATCTGGGGCTACGCAGTGGGCCTGGACATGACCCGGCGTGATTTGCAGCAGGTCGGAAAGGACAAAGGCCGGCCCTGGACCTTCGGCAAGGATTTCGACCAGTCCGCCCCTGTCGGGCCGATCAGCCCCGCCGCAAAGAGCGGGCACCCGAAAAAAGGCAAGCTCTGGCTCAAGGTGAACGGCGAGCTTCGCCAGAACTCGGA
>DATHHZ010000221.1:0-2887 GCA_035316965.1 Burkholderiales bacterium
ACGCCCGGGCAGGCTCGAGGTCCAAGAGCGAGGCGCTGGAGCAGTGGCGTGACAGCAGTGCATTCAGCGAACGCGAGCAGGCCGCACTCGACTACGCCGAGGTCATGACTCGCGGCGAGTTCCCGGTTAGCGAGCCATTGATGCGGCGCCTGCACGGCTGCTTCGACGATGACGCGATCATCGAGCTCACCGCGCTGGTCGCCTTTCAGAGCCTGTCGAGCCAATTCAACAGCGCGCTGGAGGTGCCGTCACAGGGTTTCTCCGGCTAGCGCCTGGGGCGTCCATCGCAATCCATGCGCGTGTGCACGAAATACCTTGGGACGAGATCGAGCGCGGTCGGGCGATCGGCTACCGCCGAGGGTTGACCCATGGGGCGCCTGCCCGCGGACGACCTATTGTCTTCGGGCGGCGTACTTGCCTCTGTCGGCGAGCAATCAAACACCACCCGCATCCGCGCTCGAAGGTCCGTCGCGCTCACGCTCGCAGGCACATCGCGATCGATGGTCCTGCGCATTGCGTGATAGAAGTCGCATTTTGACGATAATGACTTTCGCTGCGTTCGTTACCGCACCGTCCGCTGCGTCGCAAGCGAGCTTAACTCGAGGGTCGAGGGCTTTGACGCGCCGCACGCTCTATGCTTCAAATAAATATACTTCTAATCCAGGACGATCCCACCGATACCAAGGCGGTTCGAAGCGCTCTGAATGGGTCCTTCCAAGTCGAATGGGTCAGCAGTTGTGCCGCGGGCTTGGAACGACTAGCCCAGGAGGGAAAACCACAAACGGTCGGTATAGGAGCGGTGTTGGTCGACCTCTTCCTGCCCGATTGTCACGGAATTGAGACCTTCGATCAGCTCTTTCATGCGGCGCCGCAGATTCCCATCTTGGTCCTCAGTGCTGCGCAAGATGAGGAAGTCGCCAAGTTGGCGGTGCAGCGTGGAGCGCAGGATTATCTGCTGAAGAACCACCTCGACGGGTACCTGTTGTCAAAAGCCCTGGTCAGCATGATCGAGCGCGCAGCAATCGCCGAAGCGTTGTTCGACGAAAAAGAACGCGCACAGGTCACGCTCAACTCCATCGGCGATGCGGTCATGAGCACCGACGTCGGGGCCCAGGTGACCTATCTCAATATCGTCGCTGAAGGCCTGACGGGCTGGTCGCGGAAAGAGGCGGCAGGTCGTCCGGTTGCGGAGGTGCTTCGAATTGTCGATGCCACCACTCGCGAACCTGCGCCGGATCCCGTCGCGTTGGCGATTCGCCAAAACAAAACCGTGGCCCTTGCCCCGAACTGCGTCCTAGTCCGGCGCGACGGAGTTGAAGCCGCTATCGAAGATTCCACCGCACCTCTCCACGACCGGCACGGACAGGTTACCGGCGCGGTCATGGTGTTCCACGACGTGAGCGCAACTCGGGCGCTGGCGAGCAAAATGATGCATCTTGCCCAGCACGACAGCCTCACCGATCTGCCCAACAGAACATTGTTTGGAGACAGGCTAACCGAGGCAATCGCGGCGGCTCACCGTTACCGGCGAAAAGTCGCGGTGCTATTCCTGGACCTGGATCGCTTCAAGCACATCAACGACTCCCTGGGCCACGTCATCGCCGACCGCGTGCTGCAGTCCGTGGCCAGCCGGTTGCACGCTTGCGTGCGCGCCTCGGACACGGTCAGCCGGCAGGGAGGCGATGAATTCGTGATCCTGCTCTCGGAAGTGGCGCGCGCGCAGGATGCAGCCGTCAGTGCGGAAAAAATACTCCTGGCTGTGCGCACGCTGCACCGCATCGACCAGCATGATCTGCACCTCACCGCAAGTATCGGTATCGTCACGTATCCCGATGATGGAACGGAGGCGGAGACCTTGATGAAGAACGCGGATTTCGCGATGTACCACGCCAAGGACAATGGGCGAAACAACTATCAGTTCTTCAAGCCGGATATGAACCTGCGCGCGGTCGAGCGGCAGTCCCTGGAAGTGGATCTGCGCTTGGCCTTGGAGAACCGGGAATTTGAACTGCATTACCAGCCGAAGGTAAGTCTGGAGACGGGCGCGATCATGGGCGTCGAAGCGCTCATCCGCTGGCACCATCCGCGGCGCGGTCTCGTGCCACCTGCGCAATTTATACCGGTCGCGGAAGCCTGCGGTGTCATCGTGCCGATCGGCCGATGGGTCCTGCGCGAAGCCTGCCGCCAAACCCGGGCCTGGAGGGACGCAGGCCTGCCGCCGATACGTATCGCGATCAACGTCTCGCCGCTGGAATTGCGCGAGAGAGAATTCGTTGCAGCCGTGCGCGCGATCCTGACAGAGACGGGCCTTGAGCCGTGCTATCTGGAACTCGAGCTGACCGAAACCTTCTTGATGCAGGATGCGACAGTCACCGCGGCAGTGCTTCAGGCTCTCAAAGACCTGGGCGTGATGCTCGCGCTCGATGATTTCGGCACCGGGTATTCGAGCTTAAGCCACCTGCGGCGCTTTCCGATCGATACCTTGAAGATCGATCAGTCGTTCGTGCGCGATCTCGTTACGGATGCTGACGATGCCAGCATCGTCAGCGCGGTGATTAGCATGGGGGAAAATCTGCATATGCGGGTTGTGGCGGAAGGTGTGGAAACGCGAGATCAGTTCGTTTTTCTTCAGGAGCACAGCTGCCCCGAGGGGCAAGGCTACTATTTCAGTCGTCCGGTGGTTGCCGGTCAACTCACGCGATTGTTGGGGAGCAGCCTAGCGGAAACCGCCGTCGCCATGAATGCGCTTGGCGAGGATTTTGACACACCAGGACCTCTACCTCAAACACACTTCTGAGCCGTGGATGTGCTTGCGTTCCCGACGCGGAATCAAATGGACATGAGATTGCCGCTGGTTGGCAAGATTCAGTTCGGGTTCAGCGCGGTG
>DATHHZ010000222.1:0-19594 GCA_035316965.1 Burkholderiales bacterium
ATCGCCCGCCAGCCCGCCGGTCGGAAATTGCATGTCGTATTTCGCGAGGCTCGGCGTACCGAAGGTATGGTGGATGAGCAGCTTGTTGTAGCGCTGCGCGACGCCCATCGCCGAGAGGATGTTCGCAGTCGCGTACGGGCCCATGATCAGGTCGACCTTGTCGACGGTGATGAGCTGCTCGTAGAGCGTGCGCGCGAGGTCGGGCCGCGACTGGTCGTCCTTGAGCACCCACTCCACGGGGCGGCCGAGCAGGCCGTTTTTCCGGTTGAGCTGCTCGACATAGATCTCGCCCACGATCTTATGCACGAGCCCGGTCGCGGCGAGCGGCCCGGTGAGCGCGAGCGTGCTTCCGATGCGGACCGGCGGGCCCGAAGGCGCAGCGAGCGCGCCGTGCGCCGCCAGGCTCAGCGCGAGCAGAGCGCCGAACACCGCGCGAACCGATTGATTTGCGGCCGGCATGGTTTCTCCTCCTCTAGGGTATCGCGGGTCCGGGCTTCGAACCGGCCCGAATTCAGCGACGAACGCGCTTCATGATACATCAACATGCGCAGCGACCAGCCGCACCACGCTCGAATCCCTGCAGAGTTTATCCAGGCGGCTTCTGATTGAGGAGCACCCAGTAGATACCAAGTTGACCGACCGCATTGGCAAAGGCCGAGAACTCCACCGGCTTGCGCACATAGCTATTCGCGCCGAGCTCGTAGCTCCGCAGCATGTCTTCGTCCTCGCTCGAGGACGTAAGAACGACGACAGGGATGGCTTTCGTGCGTGGATCGGCGCGCATGCGCTTGAGCACGTCGAATCCACTCAGCTTGGGAAGCTTGAGGTCGAGCATGACCACTGCGGGCATTTGCGCAGGATCGCGCCCGGCGTATCCGCCGGTGCAGAGGAGGAAATCGATCGCTTCGCTCCCGTCGCGAGCGACGATGACTTCGTTCGCGAGGTTGACCTTGCGCAGCGCGCGCAGCGTAAGTTCCTCGTCATTCGAATTGTCCTCGACGAGGAGAATTATCTTCTCTCTGATGGTGGCTTCCTAGGAAGTGGCCAGCCTCGGGCGAAGCCGGTCGAATCCAGGAAGTCAGGCTAACAATGCCCGAGCGCCAAGCCAATCGGGCATGCCCCGATAAGCGCTGAGAGAAAACCCTAGAAAGGCGTCGGCAACCGGCCTCAGCGCCGTTTCAACTTCCTCTCGTCGAGCGCCTGTCTGATGCGTCGCTCGATGCCTTCCTCCTGCGGGGGGTCGGGATGGAGTTTTTCGGGGTCGACCCGGTATCGCGACATGGTATCCGGGTCGGCCACGCGTGACGCTTCGGCGAGCCGCTGCCTTTCCGCCCGAACGGCAAGCAAATTCTTCGCCATCTTCCGCACGATGTACAGCCCGATCAGCGCGAAGGCCGTGACAGCGGCGACGGCCACCCAGGTCCAGAAGAAATCGCAGGCCGGCGCGGACGCCGGCGCCTGAACGCACCAGCTCGCGTAGGTCCACAAGGCCTTGAGCTGCCGTATTGTTTCCATCGCACACTGAGTTTACGCAATGCCGCCTGCCGCAACAAGGAGAGGGACGCGGCTAAGAGGCCCCGCCGCATAGCGATTGGAACTGCGTCGCGACGACCCGTTCGTAGGCCGGCGCCCCGGACAGCAGCCCGGTCGCTCGTGCAAAGGCGTTGAGAGACTCGACCGTTTCCCTGGAAATCGTCGGGTCGTAGTACGGCGCGTCGCGTCGAACGAGCTCGGGGATGAGGGCAAGCTCCGCTGCCGGGAAATGTCTTTTCGCGGCGGCGGCGGCAAGGGAGGGATCGCGCTTGAGCCCGGTCTGCGCCGCGACGACCGCGCGCACCGCCGCGGCGACCGTCTCGGGGCTCCGGTCGATCCATTTCTGAGTGGTGACGAGCGCAGGGAAAGTGTAGTGCCGCGAAGCCTTCGATCCGTCGCCTCGACGCGCGTCGATCACGAGCGTGCCGAAGCCGCCGCGCAGGGCGATTTCGGCGGCCATGCCGTTCGCCCAGAAGCCGTCCACGGCGCCTTTTTCGAGCGCCTTCGCCGCTGCGAGGCCGAAGGACACGCCTGCGGTCGCGGGCACGGCCGCGATGTTCACCTCGCGCTCCGGGTCGATTCCGGACTCGACGAGCATGCGCTTCAACCCGTCCGCAGGGCCGGGCGCGGCGCCGATGCGAAGCCCCTTCAGCGCGCGCAGGTCGCCGCGTTCGACGCCCAGGTCCTTGCGCACGACGAGGAACCAGTACATGTTCTGCGAGAGCGCGCAAAGCAGCTTGCAGCCTGTCCAGTCGCGGAAGGCGTAGAGCGGCGCGTGCGCGGCGCCGCCGACGAAGTCGATCCCGCCGTCGCGCAGGGCTTCATAGGTCTTCGTGACCGGGAAAAGAAGCTCGATCGTCGCCTCCAGCCCCTCCTTGCCGAAGTAGCCGAGTTCGACCGCGGCGATCGCCGGAAAGTACGACGGCGAGACCATGTCGGGTATGGCGATGCGAAGCGGCACGGATTTCCGGACTCACCTCTTCAGCGGCTTGTAGCGGATGCGCTTGGGCTTGGCCGCTTCCTCGCCGAGCCGCTTCACCTTGTCGGCTTCGTATTCCTGGTAGTTGCCGGCAAAGAAACTCGTCCTTGAATCGCCTTCGAAGGCGAGGATGTGGGTGGCGATGCGGTCGAGGAACCAGCGGTCGTGGCTGATGACGAGCACGCAGCCGGCGAATTCGAGCAACGCGTCCTCGAGCGCCCGCAGCGTTTCCACGTCCAGGTCGTTGGACGGCTCGTCCAGCAGCAGCACGTTCCCTCCGGCGAGCATCGTCTTCGCGAGGTGCACCCGGCCGCGCTCGCCGCCGGAGAGCGTGCCCAGTTTCTTCTGCTGGTCGGCCCCCTTGATGTTGAACCGGCCGAGGTAGGCGCGCGAGGGCATCTCGAACCTGCCCACGGTAAGGATGTCCGCGCCCGCAGAGATGAATTCCCATACGGTCTTGTCGGCCTCGAGCGCTTCGCGCGACTGGTCCACGTGGGCCATCTTCACCGTCGGCCCGATGACGATCTTGCCCTTGTCCGCTTTTTCCTTGCTGGTGATCATGCGAAACAGCGTCGATTTCCCGGCGCCGTTGGGGCCGATGATGCCGACGATCGCGCCGGGGGGCACGCTGAAGGACAGGTCGTCGATGAGGAGGCGCTCGCCGTAGCCCTTGGAGACGCCCTTGAACTCGATCACCGCATCGCCGAGACGATCCGCGACGGGGATGAAAATTTCCTGGGTTTCGTTGCGCTTCTGGTATTCGTAGGAGGACAGTTCTTCGAAGCGCGCCAGCCGCGCCTTCGATTTCGCCTGGCGGCCCTTGGGGTTCTGCCGCACCCATTCCAGCTCCTTCTGCATCGACTTGATGCGCGCCTGTTCCTGCTTCTCCTCCACCTCCAGGCGCTTTTCCTTCTGCTCGAGCCAGGAGGAGTAGTTGCCCTCCCAGGGGATGCCGTAGCCGCGGTCGAGCTCGAGGATCCACTGGGCCGCGTTGTCGAGAAAGTAGCGGTCGTGCGTCACCGCGACCACCGTACCGGGAAACCTCCGCAGAAACTGCTCGAGCCACTCGACGCTTTCCGCGTCGAGATGGTTGGTGGGCTCGTCGAGCAGCAGGATGTCGGGCTTGGAGAGCAACAGGCGGCACAGCGCCACGCGCCTCTTCTCGCCGCCGGAGAGCGGCGCGATTTTCTGCTCCCACGGCGGCAGGCGCAGCGCGTCAGCGGCGACCTCCATCTGCAGGTCCGCGCTGTCCGCGTGCACCGCGTTGACGATCGCCTCGAGCCTCGCCTGCTCGGCGGCGAGCTTGTCGAAATCGGCATCGGGCTCCGCGTACGCCGCGTAGATCTCGTCGAGGCGCTTCTTCGCGGCGAGCGTTTCGCCGAGGCCTTCCTCCACCGCTTCGCGCACCGTTTTTTCCGGGTCGAGTTGCGGCTCCTGCGGCAGGAAGCCGACTTTCATGTTCGGCATCGCGGTCACTTCGCCCTCGAAATTCGTCTCGACCCCGGCCATGATCTTCAGCAGCGTGGATTTCCCCGAGCCGTTCAGGCCGAGCACGCCGATCTTCGCGCCGGGAAAGAAATTGAGCGAGATGTTCTTGAGGATCTGGCGCTTCGGCGGCACGAGTTTGCCGACCCGGCGCAGGGTGTAGACGTATTGGGCCATGGAGCTTCTGGAATTCGGAACCTCGCAGCTTAGCGCATCGCGAGGCGCAGCGCGATTGGCGCAGACGGCACGGCGGTACAATCGCGAGCTGCTCCCATGCCCGAGTTTCCCGATATCGCCGTATACGTAGAGCGGCTCGAAGACCGTCTTGCCGGGCAGACGCTCGAGCGCGTGCGGCTTTTGAATCCCTTCGTGCTGCGCAGCGTGACCCCTCCGATCGCCTCCGCCGGAGGAAAGAAGGTCGCCGGCGTCCGGCGAATGGGCAAGCGCATCGTCGTCGCGCTCGAAGGCGAGCAGTTCCTCGTGCTGCATCTCATGATCGCCGGCCGGCTGCGCTGGCTCGGAACAGGCGCGAAGGTGCCGGGCCGGATCACGCTGGCCGCCTTCGAATTCCCGAACGGCACGCTGGTATTCACGGAGGCCGGAACGAAGCGCCGTGCCTCGGTCCATCTCGTCCAGGGCGAGACGGCGCTCGCCGCGATGGATCCCGGCGGGCTCGAAGTTTTCGAGTCCGGCCCCGAAGAGTTTGGCGCGCGGCTGAAGAGAGAGAACCACACGGTGAAGCGCGCGCTGACCGATCCGCGCTCGTTCAGCGGCATCGGCAACGCCTATTCGGACGAGATCCTGCACCGCGCGAAGCTCTCCCCTTTCGCGCAGACCCGGTCCCTTTCCGAGGAGGATGTCAGGCGGCTCTACGATGCCACGCGGGCGACTCTCGCCGAATGGACAGAGCGGTTGCGCCGCGAGGCGGGCGCGGATTTTCCGGAGAAAGTCACCGCCTTTCGCGAGGGCATGGCGGTGCACGGACGATTTCGCAAACCCTGCCCGGTGTGCGGCTCGCCGGTGCAGCGGATCGTGTACGCGGAGAACGAGACGAACTACTGCGCACGCTGTCAGACGGGCGGCAAGGTCCTCGCCGACCGCGCCCTCTCGCGCCTGCTCAAGGCGAGCTGGCCGCGCTCGATCGACGAGCTCGAATAGAGGTCAGCGATAGACGATGACGCCGATCACGACAGCCAGGTCGAGCAGGACCCAGCCGACGCAGGCAAGGTAAATCGTCTTGTCGTTCTTCTGAAGCCCGTAGACAAACCACAGGCAAGCGGCGATGAGATAAGCGACCCACGAAATGAGGGAGACACCACCGGCGTTGTGTCCAATCCAAATGGTGAGTACTTGCGGCACGGTCATGAGCATGGTGAACACGGACAGCCCTCGCAGGACTTTTTCCAGACCGCTCACCGGTTGCGGGTTGTTCGGCCCGGTAACGCAGGAAACATCAGCGGGAAGCATCGTCATCGCGCCGCTCCTTTAAGTGTTTTCACCACCAGCACCCCTTTCATAACGGGGTGCAGACGGCAGATGTAGTGCATCTCGCCCGTCTTGCGCGCGATGAATCGCCAGCTCTTGTTCGGAGCCAGGTCCCCCGATTCGACGCGCGCTTCGCTCGCGGTGACGCTATGCGGCAGAAAATCCTTGTTGGTCCAAACCACGGTGTCGCCCGTGGCCACTTCCAGGCGCTCGGGAATGAACTTCATTCCTTCGATGCGTACCGCATGCGTCGTTCCTGCGGCGTGCGCGCCGGCCGCGGACAGCGCGGCGATGCAAATCAGAACGAGCGCCGCGCGAAGCTTCACCGGCTATTTCTTCGCCAGGGACGACTGGACCATTTTGGCGTGGTCCAGATGCGCCGCGATGGCAGGGCGGACCTTGGTGATGAGGTCCTTCAGCTCGGCGTTCCTGGCGCTTGGAATCAGAACCTTGTCGATCGCGTCCAGGACCTGCTGGTGATAGGCCACCTCGTTGTCGACATACGCCTTGTCGAACGCGGCACCCTTCAGGGTCTTGAGGTTCGCCACGTTCTTGCCGGCAGCGCTCTTCAGGCTCTCGCTGGTGGCGCTTTCCTCGGGCTTCACGCCGAGTTTCTTCACGAGCGCGGAGGCTTGCTTGTTGACCGCGGTATGGTCGGTGATCATGAGTTGAGCGAACTCCGACACCTGCTTGTTCTGGGTGCGCGACTTGGCAAGCTTGCCGGCGTCGATGTCGATCTGGTCCGCCGCGACCACAATTCCAGCGATCTGCGGATCGGACGGTCCGCCCTTGTCCTGGGCTGAGGCGTTGACGAGGAAAAGCGAGGCTGCCAGGGCGGCGGCGATTTTCGAGGGGTTCATGGTTTCTCCAATGGGTAAGGGGTGGGATTTCGTTCGATCACGAACGGAAAGTGGTTTCGCCTTCTTCAAGCTTCGCCATCACGCCCGCGACGATGCGGTCGCAGCGCGCTCCGGCAAAGGCGAATGCGTCGCCGTAGGCGAGGTCGATTTCCTTCGAGAGCGCCTCGCGCAGCAGGCCCCGCGCGCGGAAGAAACGCGAGCGCACCGTCGCCTCCGGGATGCCGAGCGCAACGGCGGATTCCTCGACGGACAGCTCCTCCAGCGCGCGCAGCACGAACACGGTGCGAAAGGCATCGGGCAGCTCGTCGATCTTCGCCTCGAGCAGCCGGCGCGTCTGTGCGCGCTGGGCCGCGCCTTCGGGCTGCTCCGGTAAAGTTTCGTCCATGTTTCCCTCCACGGCTTCGCTATCCTCATGCGTCTCGCTGCTCAGTTGAACGATTTCGGCCCCGCGGCTGCGCTTGCGGGCGCGTCCGATCGCCTCGTTCACGACGATGCGAACCAGCCACGTGGACAGCTTCGCGTCGCCGCGGAAACCCCTCATCCCCCGGTATGCAAGCAGATACGCTTCCTGTACCGCGTCCTCGGCCTCGGCTTCGTCCTTGAGGATGCTGCGCGCCGTGCGGTAGAGCATCTGGTTGTGCCGGCGCATCAGCAGCTCGAAGGCATGCTTGTCGCCGGTCGAAATGCGCTGCGCCAGTTCCAGATCCGATAACTTGTCGCAAGCGATTGCTGCGGTCGCGGGTTGCATAGGCACCTCTTGCTGCTTTTTACACCGGTTTCACGCCATTGGATGGAGATTGTGCGCCCCGCGTTCCCGGCCCGGGGAGTTCGCAGAAAACAAACGGGGCACTAGGGGACCACCGGTCCCCGTGCCCCG
Organism: Burkholderiales bacterium; assembly: GCA_035316965.1. Lineage (GTDB taxonomy): Bacteria > Pseudomonadota > Gammaproteobacteria > Burkholderiales > SG8-39 > VBDM01. Next base: position 7,220 of record DATHHZ010000222.1, read on the forward strand.
TCACTTCGTTTCTAGAGCGACTTCAGGTACTCGATCAGGTCGCCTTCTTCCTGTTCGTTCAGCCCGAGTCTGAAGTTGCCGTCGTAGTGCTCGATGACGTCCCGCAGGGTTGCAAAGCGCCCGTCATGGAAGAAACCGCCCTTCTGGTGCGTCCACAGTCCAGCGAGCGGGGCGGTGCGATACTTGCCGGTCGGCGAGCGGTCTGCCTGGAAGGAATCCACGCCCATCTCGGCCGGCGTGTGCAGGTTGTGTCCCGGTTCTGTGAAGAGCGGCGGAACGTGGCAGGTCGCGCACTTGCCCCGGCCGTCGAAAACCTCCTTGCCCCGTTCTGCGGCAGCCGCGTCGAAACTTCCGACGGGTGGCTTGGGCGCCTTGAGGGCGAGCTGATAGGCATGAAGGGCGGGAAGCTTGGCCGTTACCAAGTCGGGCGTGCCGCGCGTATTCCACGAGCCGCTCCTCGCGGACACCGGATACCGGATGGGATCGCTCAGGCGCTCGTCGAAGAAAGTTCCCGAGCCGTGCATCTCCGTCACGGCGACGTAGGCGTTCCAGTACGGCACCGAGCCGAAGCCCGTCCAAGTGTGGAGGTTCACGCCGGCGAGGCCGAACGCGGGCGGAATCAGCGTGCCCGCCTGCCCGCCGTCCGGACGGAAGGCTTTGCCGTTCTTGTCGAGCTCGGCGTCGAAGCGCCCGGGGCCCCAGCTGTTCAGGACCGCCTTTACCGTAGCCACATCGACTTGCAGCAGGTCGGCGATCGGGGTGAGGTTGGGAGCGAGCGAAACGATGAGTCCGACGTTCAGGTCGCGGTTGGCCCAGCCGTCGAGGCGCTTGCCGATTCCCGGCGCGAAGGAGTCGTCGACGGTCGAGTGGCAAAGCGCGCACTGAACACCCATCGATTTGATGTTGCCCGCTCCGTCGAAAATACCGGTCACACCCACCACGGCATTGAGCTTGAGGAGCGCGAGCGTCGTCGCCGGATCGTCGAGATTGACCCTGCCCGCCCTGATCTGCGACTTCAGCTGCCCGGGCAATGCGTCTGCATCCACTTTGAGGCCGACTGCGAGCGCCGTCTTCGGGCTCACCCCCGGACCGACACCGCCGTTTCGCGCACCGGCGATCGCCTGATGCAGCTTGAGCGTATCGCCCCACCAAGCTTCGTCACCGAAGGTATCGAAACGAAAGATCTGCCTGCCCAGGTCGATTGTGGCCTGCGCCTGGTGATCCACTTTCTTGTCGTCTTTTGAAAGTTCGGGTTCCTCTCCGGCGAGCAAGCTGGACTCGTCGAGAAGGACAAGCCCTGCGAAGAGAAAAACCCCCATAAATAAAATGGATTTGTGTTTCATAGGGCCTCCTTTGTGAAACCATTGGCCGCCTGACGTGCGGGCACACATTGGATGAAGACCGTGATTCGCGCGTTCCCGCCAGGAGTAAACATGCGCAAGGAGGGAAATGTTCCCCGGAACTCCGTAAAATGGGGCCCCGCGTAAAATCGGGAACGCCGCGGGTCGAAGCGTCATCGAACCGCGACAGGAATAGGCGCGCAACTACACATGAACCCCGTACTCCGATGGATGGGCGGACGCTTGGCCACCTACCTGGCACAGCCGATCCGCGGCGCGCAGACTGAAACGGCCTCGCTTGAACAGCTCGCGGCCTCGCTCAAGCCGGGCGACGTCCTGCTCGTCGAAGGGAACACGCGCGTCAGCGTCGCCATCAAATACCTGACTCAATCGACCTGGTCGCACGCGATGTTCTATATCGGGGATGCGCTAGGGCCCCCTGCTCTTGGCGAATCGCCCAGGGTCCTGGTCGAAGCCGACATGCTCTACGGGATTCGCGGCGTACCGCTGTCCGACGTTTCCGGCATGAACACCCGCATCTGCCGGCCTGTCGGCATGTTGAAGGAGGACCTGCAAGCCGTGATCAGGTTCGCCGTCTCGCACATCGGTGGCCGCTACGACCTGAAGAACGTTTTCGATCTCGCGCGCTATCTGATACCCACGCCGCCGGTCCCGGTGCGCTGGCGCCGCCGCATGATCGCCTTCGGCAGCGGCGACCCGACACGCGCCATTTGCTCGACGCTGGTCGCCGAGGCGTTCCAGTCGGTGCACTACCCGATCCTGCCCGAGATCAGGTACGTCCACGACGGGACGCCCGGCTGCAACGACTGCTATCACGAGGTCGTGCACATCCGGCACCACAGCCTGTTCACGCCGCGCGACTTCGACATCTCGCCCTACTTCGAGGTGGTGAAGCCCGCCATCTCCAAGGGCTTCGACTATCACAAGATCGCCTGGGCCCAGGAAGATCCGGTCTGAGCAGGGAAAGAGCGGCGATGCCCAAATACGAAACCACGCTAACCGCCAGCGAGACCGTCGCCGAGGGCACGATGGCGTTCCGCTTCGCCAAGCCCGCGGATTTCAGTTTCGAGGCCGGGCACTCGGTCACCGTGTCCCTCATCGATCCGCCGGAGACCGACCGCAAGGGCAATTCGCGCTCCTTTTCCCTGGCCAGCCCACCGTATGAGACCGAGCTCATGATCGCGACGCGCATGCGCGACACGGCGTTCAAGCGGTCGCTCAAGGCGATGCCGGCAGGCGGTCGCATCCATCTGCGGGGACCCGCGGGCAAATTCACACTGGACGGCGCGGACGCCCGGCCCGCAGTTTTCCTCGCGGGGGGCATCGGCATCACACCGTTCGTGAGCATGTCGCGGCAGGCGGCACACGAGCGGCTCGCCCGCGAGCTCTGGCTGTTCTACTCCAACCGCAGGCCCGAGGATGCGCCTTTTCTGGACGAGCTCGTCGCGCTGCCTCGCGCCAACCCGCGTTACTGCTTTGTCGGCACCATGACCGAGATGGAAAAGTCGAGCCGGCCCTGGAGCGGGGAAACGGGGTTTCTCGACCGCGCCATGCTCGAGCGCCATCTGAAAAATCTCGCCGCATTCGTCTACTACGTTGCGGGACCGCCCGGACTGGTCGAGACCATGCAGAAAATGCTCGTCGCCGCCGGGGTCGAGGACGACGCGATCCGCACCGACGAGTTCTACGGCTACTAGGCGCGCGGTCCGGCCGGTACGCCGATAAAATAGCGGCATGCTGCAACGCCGCTCCGATCCCGCGATCGTCATCCGCGGCGCCCGCCAGAACAACCTCAAGAACCTCTCGCTCGAGATCCCGACGAACGAGCTCGTCGTCGTGACCGGGGTCTCGGGATCGGGGAAATCCTCGCTCGTTTTCGATACGCTCTACGCCGAAGGGCAGCGGCGCTACGTCGAGACTTTCAGCCCGTACGCGCGGCAGTTTCTCGACCGCATGGACAAACCGCAGGTCGATGCGATCGAGGGGATTCCCCCCGCAATCGCAATCGACCAGACCAACCCCGTACGCACGTCCCGCTCGACGGTCGGCACGATGACCGAGCTGAACGACCACCTTAAGTTGTTGTTCGCCCGCGCGGGGCAGCTTTTCTGTCGCGGCTGCGGACAGCCCGTGCACCGGGACTCACCCTCCTCCGTATACGAACAGCTGTCGGCCCGCGCTGGGGCGGCGGGCGATCCGCGCCTGGTCGTGACTTTCCCGGTGGCGGTGCCGAAGAACTTCAAGGAAGAGGAAGTCCAGGCGCTGCTGAAAGCGCAGGGCTACGACCGCATCCACGCGCGGGGCGCGAATGTGCTCGAGGTCGTGCAGGACCGCCTGCGGCTGTCCTCCGCGGAGAAGACGCGCGCAATCGAGGGCATCGAGGCCGCGCTCAAGATCGGCCAAGGCAAGGTGAATGTGTACGTGATAGACGACGACACCACCCCGGCGCTCCGCGCCACCCCGCCTTACCAAGGAGGGGAAAATACCTCCACTTCCCCTCCTCATCCGAGGAGGGGTGCCGCCGAAGGCGGCGGGGTGGTCTGGCGCTTTTCATCGGACCTGCACTGCGCCGAATGCGACATCCATTATTCCGAGCCGCTGCCGAGCCTGTTCTCGTTCAACTCCCCGCTCGGTGCCTGCGACACCTGCCGCGGATTCGGGCGCGTGATCGGCATCGACTACGGACTCATCGTCCCGGACGAATCGAAGACGCTGCGCGAAGGCGCGATCCGGCCCTGGCAATCCCCCAGCTTTCACGATTGCCAGGACGATATCGAGAAATACGCGAAGAAGCGCAGCGTTCCGCTCGATGTTCCTTTCCGCGATCTCTCCGCGAAACAGCGTGCGTGGGTGCTGGAAGGCGAGCCCGAATGGGTGAGCTGGAGAAAATCCTGGCCGGGCACCTGGTACGGCGTCGCGCGTTTCTTCCGCTGGCTGGAGACCAAGGCCTACAAGATGCACGTGCGCGTGCTCTTGTCGCGCTATCGCGCCTACACGCCCTGCAGCGCCTGCGGCGGCGCGCGCCTCAAGCCCGACGCGCTGCTGTGGCTGGTCGGGACGAAAGAGGACGCGGACCGCGTGATCGACCCTGCACGCCGGTTCAGGCCGGCCGGCGCAAACTTCAGCGACGAGACATTGCGTGCCCTCCCCGGCCTCACCGTGCACGATCTGGTGCTTCTTCCCGCCGAGCGCACGCGCGCGTTCTTCGAGCAGTTGCATCTCCCCGCCCCGCTGGACGAGGCCACCGATCTGCTTCTCACGGAGATCCGCGCCCGGCTGCGCTACGTCCACGACGTCGGCCTCGGCTACCTCACGCTCGACCGCCAGTCGCGCACGCTCTCCGGCGGCGAGGTGCAGCGCATCAACCTCACCACGGCGCTCGGCACTTCGCTCGTCAATACGCTTTTCGTGCTGGACGAACCCTCGATCGGCCTGCACCCGCGCGACATGGGCCGCGTCATCGGCGTGATGCAGCGCCTGCGCGACGCCGGCAACTCGCTCGTTGTGGTCGAGCACGATCCGCAGATTATGCTGCAGGCCGACCGCCTGATGGACATGGGCCCGGGACCGGGCGAACGCGGCGGCGAGATCGTTTTCTTCGGCACGCCCGACGAGCTGAAGCAGTCGAAAACGCTCACGGCCGAATATCTCTCCGGGAGAAAGCGCGCCGGTGCAAAACCGGGGATAGACCACGGTTTTCAGGAAAACCGTGGTCTATCCCCGGTTTTGGAGCTCCTCGGCGCGGCCGAGCACAACCTGAAGGACATCGACATCGGCATTCCGCTCGAGCGCCTGGTGTGCGTCACCGGCGTCTCGGGCTCGGGGAAATCCACGCTGGTGCAGGACGTGCTCTACGCCGCGCTTCGAAAGGCGAAAGGCAAGCCGACCGAAGCGCCGGGCGCGTTCCGCGGGCTGCGCGGCCACGCGCTGATCGGGGACGTGGTCATGGTGGACCAGACGCCGATCGGGCGCACCACGCGCTCGAACCCCGCGAGCTACGTCGGCGCCTGGAATGCGATACGCAACATCTACGCGAAAGAGCCGCTCGCGAAAGAGCGCAAGTACACCGCCGGCACCTTCAGCTTCAACTCCGGCAACGGGCGCTGCCCGACCTGCGGAGGCAACGGCTTCGAGCACGTCGAAATGCAGTTCCTCTCCGACGTCTATCTGCGCTGCCCCGATTGCAACGGCAGGCGTTTTCGCGACGAGGTGCTCGAGGTCGTGGTGAGAAAGAAGTCGATCGCCGACGTGCTCGAGCTGACGGTGTCCGAGTCGCTCGCTTTCTTTCGCGACTACCCAGAGGTGCAACAGGCGCTCAAGCCGCTCGCCGACGTCGGGCTCGAATACCTGCGCGTCGGACAGCCGGTGCCGACGCTCTCCGGCGGCGAGGCGCAGCGGCTGAAGCTCGCCGGTCACCTGGTCGAGGCAAACTCCGTCGCCCCCGCGAAAGCGGGGGCCCAGCGACGCGGAAAGTCTCTGGATTCCCGCGTACGCGGGAATGACAGCCCCAAGGGGAAACTCTTTCTCTTCGACGAGCCGACCACCGGCCTGCATTTCGACGACGTCGCGAAACTGCTCTCCGCCTTCCGCCAGTTGATCGCCGCGGGACATTCGCTGGTCGTGATCGAGCACAACCTCGATGTGATCCGTGCTTCCGACTGGCTCATCGACCTCGGCCCTGAGGGCGGCGACGCAGGCGGCGCGATCGTCTGCACCGGGACGCCGGCGGAGGTCGCGAAGCACGCCAGCTCGCATACCGGAAAGGCGTTGCGTGATTACGAAGCGGCTCTGTCACAACCTGCCGTTCTTCGTACAGCGGAGCCAGGCGTACCCCTCCAAGTCCGCGTGCACGATTCAATCAGGATCCACAACGCCCGCGAGCACAACCTGAAATCCATCGACGTCGAGATCCCGCGCAACCAATTCACGGTCGTCACCGGAGTCTCGGGTTCTGGAAAATCGACGCTCGCTTTCGACATCCTGTTCGCCGAAGGCCAGCGCCGCTATCTCGAGTCGCTCAACGCCTACGCGCGTCAATTCGTTCAAGGCGCGGCGCGGCCCGACGTGGACGCGATCTTCGGAATTCCGCCCACAGTCGCGATCGAGCAGCGCACCAGCCGCGGTGGAAGCAAGAGCACCGTCGCGACGCTCACGGAGATCTATCACTTCCTGCGATTGCTCTACGTAAAGCTCGGCACGCAGTACTGCCCCGACTGCAGGGTGCCGATCGAGCCGCAGAGCGAAGCCGCCATCGCCGCGCGCCTGCTGCGCGACTATCGCGGCCAGCGCATCGGCCTGCTCGCCCCGCTCGTCCTCAACAGGAAGGGCTATTACACCGACCTGGCCAAATGGGCGCGCGGCAAGGGCTACGCGCATCTGCGCGTCGACGGGGAGTTCCTGCCGACCGACAAGTGGCCGCGGCTCTCGCGCTTTCAGGAGCACACCCTCGAGTTGCCGGTCGCCGACCTGCGCATCGCCGCGGACAACGAAATCGAAATCCGCCGGGCGCTCAGCCAAGCTCTGGAATTCGGCAAGGGAGTCGTGCACGTGATCGCGGGACTCGACCGCCTCGCCGAGGCCGCCGCGAACTCCCGATCGGCGCGCGTGGAAATGGACCTTCCGCAGAGCGTCTTCTCGACCAAGCGCGCCTGCCCTTCGTGCGGGCGCAGCTTCGCCGAGCTCGACCCGCGGCTCTTCTCGTTCAACTCCAAGCACGGCTGGTGCCCGGAGTGCTACGGCACCGGCCTCAAGCTCGACCGCGTGGAATGGGACGAGGAGCGCGAGAAGACCGGCACCGAGGACCACGTGCTCGACTCCTGGATCGAATGGCTGGAGGTGGACGAGGCCTGCCCGGCCTGCGACGGCAAGCGCCTCAACCGCGAGGCGCTCGCGGTGAGCTACCAGGGGCGCTCGATCTCCGAGCTCGCCGCGCTGCCCGTGGGCAAGCTCGAAGCGTTGTTCCGCCACCTGGAGCTCGCCGGCCGCGAAGCCGAGATCGCGCGCGACATCGTTGCAGAGCTGAAATCGCGCCTCTCGTTCCTCGACCAGGTGGGCCTCTCCTACCTTTCGCTCGACCGCGCGGCTCCGACGCTCTCCGGCGGCGAGGCGCAGCGCATCCGCCTCGCCTCGCAGCTCGGCTCGAACCTGCGCGGCGTGTGCTACATCCTGGACGAGCCCACCATCGGCCTGCACCCGCGCGACAACCGGATCCTGCTCGACACGCTGGAAAAGCTGCAAGCCAAGGGCAACACGCTTGTCGTGGTCGAGCACGACGAGGACACCATCCGGCGCGCCTCGCACGTGATCGATCTCGGTCCCGGCGCGGGAAAGCTGGGAGGCCGTGTGATCGCCGCAGGCTCGGCCGACGACCTGATGCGAAACGCCGATTCGGTGACGGGAAGATTTCTCAAAAACCCGCTCATGCATCCGCTGCATCCGCCGCGCCCGGTGGCGCGCAGCACGCCCTCGATCGAGATCGCGGGCGCGTCGCTGCACAACCTGAAAAATATCGACCTGCGCGTGCCGCTCGCGAGGCTCAGCGTGATCACGGGCGTCTCGGGCTCGGGCAAATCGACGCTTGCGCGCGACATCCTGTACAAGAATCTCGAGCGGACGGTCGGCGAGCGCAAGAAAAGGAAAAACGCCCCGCTATTCGGTTGCCGCGCGATCCACGGGGCGGAAGCCGTCGGCCGCGTGCTCGAAGTCGATCAGACGCCGATCGGCAAGACGCCGCGCTCGTGCCCGGCGACCTATGTCGGCTTCTGGGACGCGATCCGGCGCCTGTTCGCCGAGGCGAACGAATCGCGAATGCGCGGCTGGAGCGCGAGCCGCTTCTCGTTCAACACCAAGGGAGGGCGCTGCGAGGCCTGCGAAGGCCAGGGAAACAAGAAAATCGAGATGAGCTTCCTGCCGGACGTAAAGGTGACCTGCGAGGTCTGCGGCGGCGCGCGCTTCAATCCGGAGACGCTCTCCGTGCGCTGGAAGGGAAAGTCGATCGGCGAAGTGCTGGCGATGAGCGTGGACGAAGCGGTCGAATTTTTCGCCGCGCACCCTTCGACCCATCACGCGCTGCGATTGCTGCAGGACGTGGGCTTGGGCTACCTGACGCTCGGCCAGCAGAGCCCGACGCTCTCCGGCGGGGAAGCGCAGCGCATCAAGCTCGTCACCGAGCTTGCCAAAACCGGGGACAGACCCCGGTTTTCCCGTAACGTGCAAAAACCGGGAACAGACCCCGGGCGAGAAAAACCGGGGTCTGTCCCCATTCCCGGTCGAGGCGGCGCCGACAACAAAACGCTCTATGTACTGGACGAACCTACCGTCGGCCTGCACATGGCCGACGTGGAAAAACTCCTTCGCGTGCTGCACCGCCTCGTGGACGCGGGCAACACGGTGGTGGTGATCGAGCACAATCTGGATGTGATCGCGGAAGCGGACTGGATCATCGATCTCGGGCCCGAAGGTGGCGAAGGAGGTGGACGAGTCGTCGCGCAGGGACCGCTGGAAGGACTGATAGCCGCGCGGCAGACGGGCCACACCGCCAAGGTGCTGAATGATTTTCTGAAGACCCGGCGCTCGCCCGCCGTCGTCTAGCCGCGCGCGATCGGGCTCAAGCGGATCGCTCGGCTTTTTTCGCCTGCAGGTACTTCTGCAGGTTCGCCGTGGTCTCCATTTTCTTGCGTTCGGTGATGTCGCGCCCGGTGATGAACATCCCCTCTTCTCCGCGCGCCGGACGGCGCTCCCACTCGAAGCACCTGTACGATCCGTCATTGCACCGCAGCGAGAATTCGATCGGTCTGCCTTCTAAGACGAGGCGCGTATTCACGAGCATCAGCGCAGCGGCCTGCTCGCCCTGATCGATCAGCCTGGTGAGCGGTTTTCCCAGCAACATTGCGCGCGGGTAGCCGAGGACCTTTTCCCAGGTTCGATTCAGGTTCTTGAGCCTCAAATCGAGCGCGACGATCCCGAGCAGGAACGGCGATTCCTCGATCACCCAGTCCTCTCTCCTGCGCCCGTAATCGTCCTTCGGTCTCTCTGGCTTTGAAAAATCTTCCACGGTGCTCCTCGGTCGAATCTATAATTCTGACGGTTTTTCGATACGCGTGCCTCTGCGACTTGAGGCTAAACGGACGGGCGGGAGTCGTCCATCGGGTAAACCGGACATCCGACGTCAGGAAACCACGATAATTCGAGACGAATCAAAGAAATATTCTCCCCCGAACGCTCCTATTGAACCCCTTACTCCTTCGAACTCTGCAATTGGTCGCGGTGCCGGCCGTGATCCTCTCAGCGGCCGCGCTCGCGGTCGCGACAAGCCACGCGCTTCCGCGCTCACTGTCCGGACTGATCGGGGTGGGGCCCTATATCGTGCTGCTGCTCGGGACGGCCATCAGCGCGTGGTTCAACCGCAGCCGCGCGCTCATCATGCTGGCGTCGCTTCTGGCCGCCTACGCGAGCTACAGCCTGGCGTCTGACCAGGGCCTGCAGAGTTTCGCCGTGCGGGCGGTGTTGACCGCGTTCGCAGTACTCGTGCCTTTCAACGTGCTGCTCGCGCTCGCCTTTCCGGAGCGCGGGGTACGCCAGTATCGAAATTATCGTTGGCTTCTGCTCGGGCTGGCTGAAATCCTGATCGTGATCTGGATCGCGAATGCCGGCCGCTCCAGCCTCTCGGGCACGGCGTGGCGCGACGTGCTCGATCACTGGTTGCTGCGCTCTCCGCCGACGCCGATCGCGGCGCGAATCATGCTGGCCGCGGCATTCGCCGCAGCCCTGGCGAGGACGTGGCCCCGCCGCAGGCTAAAGGAACTGCGCAAGGAACCGCGGCCGCTCGACATCGGCATCGCGGCGGCGCTCGTCGCATTCTTCATCGGCTGCGAGTGGGCAACGGCGCCACTCGCGTTCGGCGCGTTCATGTCGGCCGCGGGCGTGATCCTGCTCGCGGCCGTGCTCCAGGAATCGCACCGCCTCGCTTTCCGCGACGAACTGACGAACCTGCCCAGCCGCCGCGCGCTCGAGGAGCGCCTCACGGGCCTCGGTCCGACCTACGCCATCGGGATGATAGACGTGGACCATTTCAAGCAGTTCAACGACGCCCACGGCCACCACATCGGCGACCAGGTGTTGAAGCTCGTCGCCGCCCGCCTCGCGGCAATCGAGGGCGGAGGCACGTCGTATCGATACGGCGGCGAGGAGTTCTGCGTTCTGTTCTCCGACCGCACGCTCGAGCAGGCATTGCCGCACCTGGAGCAACTGCGAAAGGACATCGAGGAATACAGAATGGCGGTGCGCGGCGGGGACCGGCCCAAGGAGAGAGGGACGGGATCGCGCCTTCGCGCAACGCGCGCTCCCGAAAAGACGCTGTCGGTGACGGTGAGCATCGGGGCAGCCGAGCGCGACGCCACGCTCATCAGGCCGGCGCTGGTCATCCGCGCCGCCGACGAAGCCCTTTATCGCGCCAAGCGCGCAGGGCGGAACCGGGTGATGCGGTAGCCGGGCTGCAGCGGGCGGTCTACAATGCCCGCTCGCATGAGACAGTCCACCCGCCCCAGACAGAAAAGCAACGACCGGGCCGCTCCGAAGCAGCCCAGCGAAGGGCCGGGGGAAAGCGAAGCGCGCTTTCGCGCCATCGCGGAGCTATCGGGTGACTGGTACTGGGAACAGGATGCCAGTCACCGTTTTACCTGGGCCTTCGTGCGCGGCGGGTCCGCCGGAGCGGTGTCTTCGATAATCGGAAAGACGCGCTGGGAGCTCGGCGAGCAGCCTCTCAATGGAACGTGGGAGGAACACCGCAGACTGCTCGACGCTCGCCAGCCCTTCAGCGATTTTCACGAGCGACTGATCGACGAGAACGGTGCGGACCACTTTTTCTCGACGACCGGCGTTCCGACATTCGACAGCGCAGGAATCTTCACGGGATACCGCGGCCTCGCTCGCCGGATTACCCAGCGCAAGCGCGCCGAGCAGCTGCTTTGGCTCGAGCACACGGTGGCGCGCTCGGTTACCGAGGCCGACAGCGTTGCGGCGGCGCTCAAGGCGGTGATCCGCACCGTTTGCGAAGCGCAGGATTGGGAGTGCGGGCGGTTCTTCCGCGTCGACGACGAAGCCGGCGCTCTGCGCTTTGCAGAGGCCTGGAGCAAGCCCGGACCGCAGTTCGATAGGTATATCGAGAGCTCGCGCAAAATCGCCTATATACCGGGCGTCGGACTGGCCGGAAAGGTTTGGCAATCGGGCGAGCCGATGTGGGTCGCGGACATCACGCGAGACGCGCGCGTGTGGCAGCAGGCGATCGCCGTCGAAGCGGGGATGCACGGCGCATTCGTATTTCCGGTGAATTCCGGAGGAAAGACGATAGGCGTTCTCGCTTTCAACAGCACCGAAATCCGCGAACCGGACGAGCACCTGATGCAGGCGATCCACGTGATCGGCGCGCAGATCGGGCAGTTCGTTCAGCGCAAGCAGGCCGAGGAAGTGCTGCGCGAGAGCGAAGAGCGCTTCCGGAACCTGACCGAGCTTTCATCGGACTGGTACTGGGAGCAGGACGAAAACTTCCGCTTCACCATGGTTTCCGACAATCTCCACCGGCGCCTCGGACCTGTGACGCAATCGGTCATCGGAAAGGCCCGCTGGGAATTGCCCACGCTCAACATGACCGAGGCCGACTGGGCGGCGCACCGCGCTCTGCTGAAGGCTCATCAGCCGTTCCGCGACCTGCAGTGGCACCGCCTCGACAACGCGGGCAAGCTGCAGATCGCCAGCATAAGCGGCAAACCGATCTTCGACTCCGAGGGGCGCTTCCGCGGCTACCGCGGGATAGGCCGGGACATCACCGAGAGCAGGCGAAGCGAGGAGGCGTTGCTGCGCTTTCGCGCTTCAATGGACATGTCGGACGACATGATCCTGCTCGTCGATCGCAAGACGATGCGCTTCGTCGACGTGAACGAAACCGTCTGCCGGAATCTCGGGTACTCGCGCGAGGCGTTTCTCGCGATGACCCCGGACGAGATCCTGCCTGTGACCC
>DATHHZ010000223.1:0-2367 GCA_035316965.1 Burkholderiales bacterium
TGGAGGCTGTTACCCGGGTCCTTCGAGCAACGGATCTCGAACCCCACCGGCTCGAACTGGAGCTTACCGAGAGCGTGCTCGTCGACAATCGCGAGGAGGCGATCCTCATCCTGAAGCGCTTGAAGGCCCTCGGTGTGCAGATCGCGGTGGACGACTTCGGAACGGGCTATTCGAGCTTGAGCTATCTTTCCCAGTTGCCGATCGATTGCCTCAAGATCGACCGCTCCTTCGTCAATCGGGTTCACGAGCGCGGCCGCGATGCGGCGATTGCGCAGGCGGTCATCTCCCTGGGGCACTCACTCGGCATGCGTGTCGTCGCCGAAGGAATCGAGACGGTCGAGCAACTTGGGTTCCTGCGCACTCACGAGTGCGACGAGGGGCAGGGGTATCTCCTTTCGCGTCCCGTGCATCCCGATGCGATCGCAAGGCTTGTCGCTTTACCGCCACGGTCGCAACTCGCCACGTTTTCGGCAGTACCCCCGAGTAGTCTGAGGCACTAAACGGAATCACGACACCAATGACCGGGCGATATCCGCATCGCCCGGGCGCTCGGAGGGTTCAAGTCCCGGTCGCGCCGCTCTCGTGGACATTCCGTATGATAGTGGACCCATGGACCAGTCGGATGTCCTGCTCCTCGCCCGCGCCCAGTTCGGGCTGAACATCGCGTTCCATATCCTGTTCCCGAGCCTTACCATCGCGCTCGGGTGGCTCCTGTTCTACTTCCGCATCCGCTACGCGCGCTCGGGCGACCCGGCGTGGCTCGCCACCTACAAGCTGTGGACCAAGGTGTTCGCGCTCTCCTTCGCGATGGGCGTGGTGAGCGGCATCACCATGTCGTTCCAGTTCGGCACCAACTGGCCGGGATACATGCAGAGAGTCGGCAATATCGCGGGGCCGCTCCTCGCGTACGAGGTGCTGACCGCTTTCTTCCTCGAGGCGACCTTTCTCGGCGTGATGCTCTTCGGCATGAACCGCGTTCCGGGCTGGGTGCACATGATGTCCGCGGCCATGGTCGCGGTCGGCACGACGCTCTCGGCATTCTGGATCCTCGCGCTCAACTCGTGGATGCAGACTCCGGCGGGGCACGAGATGGACGGCAGCCAGATCATCGCCGGGGACTGGCTGCAGGTGATCTTCAATCCGTCGTTCCCGTACCGCTTTACTCACATGCTGCTTGCCTCCGGGCTCACCGCGTCCTTCGTGGTCGCGGGGCTTTCGGCGTGGCGGCTGCTCCATGCAGGCGAAGACGCCTCGGCGCGTAACACCCTGCGTACCGGGCTCGTCCTCGCCGCGGTGCTCGCGCCGCTGCAGATTTTCGTCGGCGACCTGCACGGCCTGAATACGCTCGAGCATCAGCCGGCGAAGATCGCGGCCATCGAGGCGATCTGGAAAACGGAGAAGGGCGTTCCGCTCGTGCTCTTCGCCGTGCCCGACGACGAAAGACGCCGCAACGATTTCGCCATCGAGATCCCGAAGGGCGCGAGCCTGGTCCTCAGGCACGACCCCGAGGCCGAGGTGCAGGGCATCGAGGCCTTCGTGCCGGATGCCGCGCCGGTGGCACCGGTGTTCTTCGCGTTCCGGGTGATGGTGGGGATGGGAGTGCTGATGCTGCTCGCGGCGTGGACCGGCGCGTGGGCGACGCGCCGCGGCATGCTGCCGCAACGATGGATGCTGTGGACTTTCTCGGGTTTCACTTTCGCGGGATGGATCGCGACCCTCGCCGGCTGGCTCGTCACCGAGATTGGCAGGCAGCCCTGGCTCGTGACCGGGATTCTCAGGACCCGCGAGGCCGTGGGCGGCGCGTCCGGCGCGCAGCTCGGCGCGAGCCTCACCGGCTACATCATCACGTATACAGTGATGCTGATCGCGTACCTGGTCGTGCTCACTCACCTCGCGGGCAAAGGCGCCGACGCATGAGCCTGGACCTGCCCCTCGTCTTTGCAGCCCTTATGGGATTGGCGATCCTGATGTATGTCGTGCTCGACGGCTACGACTTGGGCGTTGGCATGCTGATGCCCGCCGCGAGCGCGGACGAGCAGGAACTGATGGTCGCCTCGATCGGGCCGTTCTGGGACGCGAACGAGACCTGGCTCGTCCTGGGCGTGGGCATTCTCCTGGTCGCCTTCCCCGCGGCGCACGGCCTGGTGCTCGGCGCGCTCTATCTGCCGGTCGCGGCGATGCTGGTCGGGCTGATGCTGCGCGGCGTCGCGTTCGAATTCCGCGTCAAGGCCGAAGGCTGGCACCGCGGGCTGTGGAACTGGCTGTTCTGGTTCGGCTCGTTCCTCGCGTCGTTCGCGCAAGGCCTGATGCTCGGGCGCTACGTCACCGGGTTTCATCCCGGATTCGGCTACCACGTGTTCGCGATGC
>DATHHZ010000224.1:0-6281 GCA_035316965.1 Burkholderiales bacterium
GAGCGCACCCCTATCTGTGGACCCCGTTGCCTGCGGCAATCACGCGCTCCGGCCCGCGGACGGCTTCGCCCGCGCGCTGTTCCCGGTCCTCTTTGGTTCGCCGCTCTATTGGAAGGATCCGACGTTCGGCGGCATTCCCTGGTTCCTGCTCACCTGGGACACTCTGGTCTGGAATAGCGTTGCCTGGGACAACTTTGCCTGGGACAGCGTCGCCTGGGACAGCGTCGCCTGGGACAGGGTCGCGTGGGACAGCGTCGCGTGGGACAGCGTCGCGTGGGATAGCGTCGCCTGGGATAGCGTCGCCTGGGACAGCTTCACGCTCGACTGAGCCAACAAGTTTCAGGGCTAGGGCGGCGACCTTGCGTTTCGCGATCCCACTGCAACGCCGGTTTTCAGCGTCCTGTGGATTGTCCGGGGTGTTTTGCATAGAATCCGCATTCCGCCTTCCTTTCCCGCGGACATGACGCGCGTTCTCTTCATCGACGACAACGACGACTTCAGGAAGCTTGCGCTGCGGTGGTTGCGGAGCCACGGCATCGAAGCCGAAGGCGCCGCCAACGGCGTTCAGGGGCTGGCGCTGCAGCGCGCCCGACCGGCCGACGTGATCGTCACCGACATCTTCATGCCGGAGAAGGAAGGCATCGAGACGATCCACGAACTGCGCAAGGAGTTTCCCCAGGTGAAGATCATCGCCGTGACCGGCCTCGAGCCGCTGAGGCATTACGACGTGTTCGAGGTCGCGCGCCAGGTCGGCGCCGCGAAGACGCTCAAGAAGCCGTTCAAGTTCGAAGACCTGATCGCCGCGGTGCGCGAGCTGACCGCGGGCTAGTCGGTCGGCCGGGCGCGAGGGGTTGCTGCCGCCTTTACGGATCATAATAGCCGCCCGGCTGAAGGAGATCCTCATGGATGAACACGACAGAACGCGCCGCAAACTCGTGCTCGCAGGCGCGGCGTCGGGCGTCGTCGCCGCATGCGCCGTTCCCCCGGCGCGCGAGCGCTCGCCGCAGTGGCAGGCGAAGCAGTTCCACAACCAGCCGGCGCAAAGCCACCAGCAGCAGTTCCTGCTCGATCTGTGGGAGCAGGTGAGGAAGGAGACCGACGGCCGGCTCGCGGTCACCGTCTATCCGCAGAACAACAACATTTCCGGCTCCGATCCCGCCGCGCTCGACATGCTGCAGTCGGGCGAGCTCGAATTCTTCACCCTGATGGGCGGCATCCTCGGCCGCAAAGTCCCGGTCGCGGAGATCCAGGGGCTGCCCTTCGCGTTCACCAGCCACGCGCAGGTGCACCGCGCCAACGACGGCGCACTCGGCGAGTACCTCGGCCGCGAGTGTCAGGCGAAAGGGATCTACCGCTTCCAGTACGGGCTGCTCGAGAACGGCTTCCGGCACATCTCCACGGTGGAACGCCCCGTGCGCACGGCCGACGACCTTCGCGGGGTGAAGATACGCGTGCCCGACGGCAACATGTTCCGCGATTTATTCGTTTCGCTCGAGGCGCAGCCGGTGACGGTGAACATCCGCGAGCTGTACGAGGCGCTGAAGACCCGCAGGGTGGACGCGCAGGAGAACCCGCTCGTCATCACCGAGGTGAACAGGCTCTACGAGGTCACTCGCTACATCTCGATCACCAACCACATGTGGTCGGGATTCAACTTGCTCGCCAACCTAAAGTTCTGGGACGGGCTGCCCTCAGACGTGCAGGACGTGGTGCAGCGTAACGTGAAGAAATACGTCGGCGCGCAGCGCGCCTATACGGACAAGCTGAACCGCGAGCTCGAGACCACGCTCGCGGGGCGCGGCATGGTGTTCAACACCGCCGACGTGGCTACTTTCAGAAAGAAACTCGGCGGTGGCTTCTACCAGCGCTGGAAGGGCGAGTTCGGCGCCACAGCGTGGAGCCTGCTGGAAGAGCAGGTGGGCAGACTGGGCTAATCGCGGATGCTGCGCAGGCTTTCACTGCTCCTTGCGGCGTGCGGCGTGCTTGTGAGCGGAGCGGCGTTCGCGTTCAAGGGCGTCGACGTCACCGGCCAGGGCTACGACGGGGGCTTTAGGCTCCTCGGCCACGACGGCAACCCGCGCACTCAAGCCGATTTCCCGGGCAAGATCGTCGTCATCGCTTTCGGGTTCACGCGCTGCCCCGACGTTTGTCCGACCTCCCTTGCGACTCTTGCCGCCGCTGTGGACGCTCTGGGCGAGGACCGAAAGCGCGTACAAGGCGTGTTCGTCACCGTCGATCCCGAGCGCGATACGCCGGCACTTCTTGCCAGGTACGTGACTGCGTTCGAGCCTACGTTTCTCGGTCTCGCGGGGGACCTTGCGGCAACGCGCGGCGCGGCGCGTGCGTTCAAGGTCTTCTACCAGAAGGTGCCGACTTCAAAAGGGGACTACACGATGGATCACAGCACCGGCTACTATGTCATCGACCGCAAGGGCCGAACGCGCCTGATGTTCCGCTACGGGCAGTCCGCGGCCGATATGGCGTACGATATCCGGCTGCTGCTGCGCGAATAGAGCCGATAGGCTTTCTCAAACAGGGGATTCCCATGAAACGAATCGCAACGCTTACCCTTTCAGCTGCGCTCTGCCTTTCCTGCGCGAGCGTATTCGCGCAAGGCGCGTGGAAACAAGGTCCGCCTATCCCGCAGGGCGCAAACGAAGTCATCGGTGCGAACGTCGGCGGCAGCGTGCTCGTCTACGGCGGCCAGGATCCTGCGGGCAAACCCATGGGAATCTTCTGGAAGTTCGATCCCGCCGCGAACCAGTGGACTCAACTGCCCTCCAATCCGGTTCCGGTGCATCACGGCGCCGCAGCCGCGGTTGGGAACAAGTTCTACGTCTTCGGCGGTTTCCGCCTGCCTGAGAGCGGCAAAAACGCCTGGTGGCCGGAGGACAAGGCCTGGGTGTACGACACGGGCAAGGGCGCCTGGAGCGCATTGCCGCCGATGCCCACGCCGCGCGGCGCGCTCGCCGCGGTCGCCGTCGGCACCAGGATCTACGTCTCGGGCGGCGCAAAAATTCCCGCGGGCATGACTCTGCCCGATGGGCTCACCGGCGGCGGGCCGGTCGAGCTGCTCGCGACGCTCGAGATGTTCGACACCGAAACGAACCGCTGGACGCAGCTGAAATCCATGTCGCTGCCGCGCAACCACCACAGCGTTGCCTACGCGGACGGCAAGATCTACGCGGTCGGCGGGCGCGTGGGCTCGTGCTTCTCGAACGGCTGGTCTTCGAACGTCTCGATGAACGAGGCTTACGACATCGCGACCAACACCTGGATCACGCGCCTGCCGATGCCCACCGCGAGGAGCGGCACGGGCGCGGAGGCGATGGACGGCAAAGTACACGTGCTCGGCGGCGAAGGCTGGGTCGAGGAATTCGGCGGGGTGTTCCGGGCGCACGAGGTCTTCGACCCGAAAACCAACAGCTGGGCGAAGATGCCGCGCATGCTCACGCCGCGCCACGGCTTTGCAACCGCGACCGTAGGGCGCAGGATCTACGCGGTTTCCGGCGTGAACAACGCCGGCGGCGCGGGGACGCTTTCGGTCGTGGCGGTGAACGAAGTGTACGAACCGTAAATCAACAACCACGCTCAAGGAGGAAAACATGAAATTCATCGCGTTCGCACCCGTAGCAGCCTTGCTCGCCGTTCCTATCCTCGCTGCCGCCCAGGTCTGGAACCTGCCCTCCGAAAGCCAGCGCTGCCCGTCAAAATGGGGCGCGGGCGACGAGCGCGGTTCGGGCAACCACATGAAAAACCCGGAGACGGTACTGCGCGGCGCGCGTCTCATCAAGACCGGAGAGGTGATCGAGCTCAGCCACGTCCTCGGACCCGGCATGGCCTTCTTCGGCACGCGCATCTTCAATATGCACACCAAGCGCACCTTCATGAATCCCGGAAGGAACACGCGCGGCAGCAACGAGGAAGTCGTGACCAGCGAGATCGGCCAGGTCGGCACGCAGTTCGACGGCTTCGCGCATCAGTCCCACGGCGATTCGCACTACAACTGCTTCAAGACGAGCGAGATCGCAACGCGCTCAGGCTTCACCAAGCTCGGAGTGCAGAACGCGCCCACGTTCTTCGCGCGCGGCGTGATGCTCGACGTCGCGGCGCTCAAAGGCGTGGAGATGCTCGGTGACACCTACGAGATCACCGTGGCCGATCTGCAGCAGGCGCTCGAGCGGCAGAAGCTGAAGCTCCTGCCGGGCGATGCGGTGATCATCCACACCGGCTGGGGCAAGCTTTACGGCAAGGACAACGCGCGCTTCGTGAAATCGACTCCGGGCGTGGGCGTCGCGGCGGCCGAATGGCTCGCGAAGCAGGATCCGCTGCTCGTCGGCTCGGACAACTGGCCGGTGGAAGTCGCCCCCAATCCCGACAAGGACCTGAGCCTGCCGGTGCACCAGATCTTCCTGGTGGTAAACGGCATCCACATCCTCGAGAACCTGAAGCTCGACGAGCTGTCGGCCAAGCGCGTCTACGAGTTCGCGTTCACCATGCAGCCGCTCAAGATCTACGGCGCTTCGGGCTCGACGGTCGCCCCGGCGGCCATACGCTGAAAGCGCGCTGAAAACACGGGAATCAGGTCCCCGCCCTGCGCGGCGCTAGGCCAGTTGCTGCGGCTCGCCGATGATGAGTCCTTGCGCGAAATCCACCTCGATCAGGCGCAGCTGATCGAGCACTTCATGGCTCTCGACGAATTCCGCGATGGTCTTGATCCCGATGGCGTGACACTTCAGGTTGATGGCTTCGACTTTCTCGGAAGCCGCGAGGCCGCGGCCGACGTCTTTCACCGTGCCGTAAGTGAGCTTCACGAAATCGGGCTTGAGCACTTTGAGGAGGCTGAACGAGCCCTCGCTGCCGTCGAAGCCGGCGATGGTGAAACGGCAGCCAAGGGGCCCGAGCCGCGCCTGGATGTTCTTCAACGGCTCGGCGTGCAGCAGAGCCGTGTCCCAGCCGAGCTCGAAAGTGAAGAACCCTTCGGGCAGCTTCGCGTTCTGGATGTTCTTGGCGACGAAGTCCGCGAATTTGGGCTCGCGCAGCGTGTCCTCCGAAAGATTGACGCCGTTTGCGGGTAGCGGCGAACCGGGCATCCGGGCGCGGGATTCCTGTATCCAGCTCGCGAGGCGGCTCACAACCCAGCGGTCGACGTACGGCAGCAGCCGGTACTCCTGCAGCATGGGAAAGAACGTTCCCGGCGGAAGCAGCTTCTCCTCTTCCTCCCGAAAGCGAACGAGGATCTCCTGGAACGGCGGCCCGCCCTGACTTGAGGCTGCGAGCTGCAGGATTTTCTGGGAATAGAGCACGAAGCCGCCCGTCTTCAACGCCGAAATCAGCTTGTCGGCGATGTTCTTCTGTATCGTGCTTTCGTCTTCCATCTGCAGGGTCATGGTGCGCCGTCGGGTCCCGATTCGGGAGGTTCCCGGAGGACGGAAAGACGCAAGAATTGTTCCTGAACAGGATAGTTCAGATCCGCGCCGCCTCGCGCGGCGGCTCCTTCGCCAGGCCGCCGATCGCCTTGTTGATCTGCGGCATCACTTCATTCGCCATGAGCTCCATCGAGCGGCGCGCGAGCGCCGGGTCCGCCCAGTCCATTCCGGCATAGACGATCTCCCCGAAGTCGCCCGAACGCTCGCGCAGCGCGAGCAGCTGGTCCACGACCTTGTTGACCGTCCCGCAGAGAACGAGCTCGGCCAGCAGCCGCTCGAGCGTCACCGCGCCGTCGTCCTCGTTCTCGCGCAGCTTAAAGATGACGTGACGCTTGGCGCGCATCATCTTTTCGCGCAGCTGCTTCCAGTAGAAACGGTAGGGGCTAGAAGGATCCTCGCGCGCGTAGCGCTCGGCGACCCGGTCGTCGTCGGAGACGAAGATCGTGCGCGCGATGCGCCACTCCGCGGGATCGGGAATCTTCCCGGCGCGGCGCTTGCCCTCGGCGTAGTTCTCCCAGTGGCTGGGCAGCCAATGCGGGAGAAGAAAATTTGCCGAGAGCGGATGAAAGTCGCGCTCGCCCATGGCGATCACGCCTTTTGAATGGGGCGCCACCACCGTACCGACGATCTCGGGATGCGGCTTCTGCCAGGGCTTGTACATGATCCCCCGGCCGAGTCCGGGCACGAAGGTCTTCTCGGTCGTCACCTTGTAGCGGTTTCCCGGCAGATCGATGTCGTAAGGCGGATCGCGCTCCCAGATGGCGAGGATCACGTCGATCGCCTCGGCGAACATTCGGTTGCGGTCCTCGGCGAGAATGCCGAGCGCCTCGGCGTCGGAGGAGAGCGCACCGG
>DATHHZ010000225.1:0-5869 GCA_035316965.1 Burkholderiales bacterium
GCTTGCCGCTCGCTATCCCCAATCCACCCGCTTCCACGCCGATAAGCTTCACCGCCTCGTAGGGAATATAGGGATAGAAGATGCCCATCGCGTTCGAGCCCCCGCCGACGCAGGCGATCACCGCATCCGGCTGGCGCCCGCACAGTTCCGGCATCTGGGTCAGGCACTCGCGACCGATAACCGACTGGAAGTCGCGCACCATCATCGGGTACGGGTGCGGACCAGCGACCGTCCCGATGATGTAGAAGGTGCTGTTGACGTGGGTGACCCAGTCGCGCATCGCTTCGTTCAGCGCGTCCTTCAGCGTTTTCGAGCGCGATTCGACCGGCACGACGGACGCCCCGAGAAGCTTCATGCGATAGACGTTCTGCACCTGGCGCTTGATGTCCTCAGAGCCCATGTACACCACGCATTCCATGCCGTAGCGCGCCGCCACCGTCGCGGCCGCCACACCGTGCATTCCGGCGCCGGTCTCGGCGATCACGCGCTGTTTGCCCATGTGCCTCGCGACGAGCGCCTGGCCGACGGTGTTGTTGATCTTGTGAGCGCCGGTATGGTTGAGATCCTCGCGCTTGATGTAGATTTGCGCTCCGCCGAGCATCTGCGACCAGCGCTTGGCGTGATAAACGGGGCTCGGGCGACCGACGTAGTGCTTGAGCTCGTACTCGAATTCGGCGACGAATTCCGGATCCTTCCGGCAAGCCTCGTAGGCGCGTTTGAGCTCGTCAAGCGCGTGCACCAGCGTCTCGGCGACGAACACGCCGCCATACCGACCGAAATGCCCCTGCTCGTCCGGAAGGTCAACCATCTTCATGCTTTACCGCTCCGATAAAAGCCGCGATCTTCGCCGTGTCCTTGATTCCCTTGGACGCCTCGACACTGCTTGAAACGTCCACGGCGTAGGCCCGGGTACGGCGGACGGCGACGGCGACGTTGTCTGCAGTCAGGCCGCCCGAAAGGATGATCGGCCTCGGCATGCGCTCCGGCACGAGGCTCCAATCGAACGAGCCGCCCGTTCCACCCCAGAGATCTTCGTGGAAAGCATCGAGCATCCACGCCGTTGCGGCTCCGTGAGGCGAGAGGTATTTTAGCAAATCCAGCCCGGGCCGAATGCGGGCAGCCTTGATGTACGGCCGGGAGAAACTCGAGCAGAACTCGGGTGGCTCGTCGCCGTGGAACTGCAGGAGCGTTACGCCGCAGGCGTCGATCACGCGCTCGACATCTTCGCGCGCGGGGTTGACGAACACCGCCACGGTCGCGACAAAGGGCGGGACGTTCGTCGCGATCTCGCGCGCCTGGCCGAGGCTCACGTAGCGGGGGCTGGGGCGATAGAAGATCAACCCGATTGCATCGGCGCCGTGCGCAGCGGCGGCTTGCGCATCTTCCATGCGCGTGATGCCGCAAATCTTGACTCGCGTTCTCATCGCCCGAATTCCAAATCGAACGGCATCATGGGGGGAAATCCCGGCAGGCTCCAGCGCGCGTCGTATCGGACTCCGAAGAGATACAGGCCCTCGGCGGAGAAGGTCGGCGCCGCGAGCCGCCGGTCTCGCGCGGCAATCAGCTCCGAGATCCATTGTGGCGGATGCTTGCCCTTACCGACATACACAAGACAGCCGACGATATTGCGCACCATGTGATGCAGAAACGCATTTGCGGTGAAATCGAACAGGAAATAGGCGCCGCTTGCGCGTATTCCTGCAGTCTGCATGATCCGCACCGGGGTCTTCGCCTGGCATTCCGCGGACCGAAAGCTGGAAAAATCATGCTCTCCGATCAGGCAATCGACAGCTTTACGCATCCTCTCCAGGTCGAGCGGCATATGAAACCACCCGGTACGCCCCGCGAGCAGCGCCGGCCGCACCGGGTGGTTGTAGAGAACGTAGCGGTAGCTCCGCGAGAGTGCCGTGTAGCGCGCGTGAAAATCACCAGGTACCGGAGTCGCCCATTGCACGGCGATCGCATCGGGAAGCAGCGAGTTTGCACCGCGCACCCACGCCGACTCGGGGCGCTCCACCGAGGTCTCGAAATGCGCCACCTGGGCGCTTGCATGCACGCCCGCGTCGGTGCGCCCGGCGCCGGTCACCACGATCGGCTCGCCGCTTATTTCCGAAAGCGCGCGCGAGAGATGATCTTGCACGGTGTTGCCGGAGGGTTGCGATTGCCAACCTTCCATACCCACGCCGCAGTAGGTCACTCCAATGGCAAATTTCATTCTAAGTCCTGAAAACAACGATCGGCGCTCGAGGCGCCGATCGTTTTAAGGAGAATTCGGTGGAAATCAGCCGAGTGCCTGGAGCATCGTTTGGGCCTGTTGCTGCTGTGCCGCATCGCCTTCTTTCACCACTTCCTTCAGCAACTCGCGGGCCCCGTCCTTGTCGCCCATCTCTTCGTACGCCTTGGCGAGATCGAGTTTGGTCGCGACTTCCTGCCATCGCGCGTCCGGAGCGCCGCCTGAGCCGTTGCCCCCGCCGGGCGTACCGAGATCCAGACTGATGTCGGCCAGATCCACCGAGGGCGTGTTGGGGATCTCGGTTTTCGCTTCGCTGCCGCCTGACGGTATTCCAAGGTCGAAATCGATCGCTCCCAGGTCCGCAGCGGGAGCCGCGGAGGCGCGTGGTGCAGCGTCTGCCGAGGCGGGATAACCCGGCCTGTCGCCCATCGGCAAATCGAAATCGATGCTGAGGGGCTCCGCTGCCGGGATGGCGCTCGCCGCAGCCGTTGTCCCAATAGCGACGGACTTGTCTCCGCCGAGACCGAGATCGAAATCGAGACCCGCCGCGGACTCCGCCGAGGACGCCGATCCAACGCCCAGATCGAGGTCGGGGAGCGGAGCAAGCCCTCCTGATGTCGCCGCGCCGATGTCAAAATCGATGTTGAGCGGTGCCGCGGGCTCAGGCGTAGGTTGAGTGCTCGTGCTGAAGGCCGGCATGTGCGCCGTGCTTGTGCTGAACGCCGGCATCTGCGCCGTTTCATTGAACCTCTGCGGTGCGTTTCCCGGGTTGCCCCCGTAAAGCGCGTTGGCCGGATCGATCGACAATCCCAAACCGGCCACCTTTTCCCATTCCGCCCCGCGTCCGCCGGTTGCGGCGCGCAGCTCATTCGCGGCCGCCTCGAATGACCTCGTATCCTTCCGATTGGCGTAAATCTCGAGGAGCTTGACGCGAATCGCCTGGCGACTGGAATCCTTGGCGAGCGCGTCTCTCAGGATCTCCTCGGCCTGGGCATCGCGGCCGTAAGCCATATAGACGTCGGCTTCCGCGATCGGGTCGATCTCCTCGGTGTCGGCCTTGCCAACGCCACCCTGACTGAAATCGCTCTGAAGCGAGCTCGAGCTGGTGTCAACGTTACGACCCCCAACGCTCCCCAGTACCGAGTCCGCGTCCGAAGGCACGACGCTCATGATGCTGTTCTCGAATTGCGAGTTGCGTTTCCTGCGCCAGGCATAAGCCGCATAACCCGCCAGCAGGAGCACGGCCCCGCCCGCAGTGCCGAGCGCGACGGGGTTGTCGAGCAACTCATCCACGAAACTGGCGTCAATCGGCGGAGGCGCGGGCGCGCCCTTGGCCGCGGCCTTGGGAGCGGCCTTCGCGACCTCCATTTTCGCGGGTTCCGGCGCTTTCGCGGCAGATTCGGGAGCCTTCGCCGGCTCGGGCGCTTTCACGGTTTCGGGAGCTTTTGCCGCTTCTGGTGCCTTCGCAGGTTCGGGTGCCTTGGCTGCTTCGGGAACTTTGGCTGGTTCCGGAGCTCTCGTCGCCTCCGGCGCCTTGGCGACCAGGGGCGCCTTTGCCGTCTCGGGAGCTTTTGGTGCTGCTTTGGCAGGCTCTGGGGCCTTTGGCGCTTCCGCTTTGGCTGCAGGTGCGACCTTGGCGGGCTCGGTCGCTTTCGCCGCGGACGCTGCTTTCGCAGCTTCGGCCTGCTGCTGTAACTGGGCTCCGGTCTGGCTTTTTATCTGCGCCAGTTTCTGCATATCCTGCAGATTCTTTTCCAGGAGAGCGATGCGTTCTTGGGTTTCTTTCAAGGCATTGTCTTTGGCCGCCAAGTCATCGGCCGCTGCGGTGCCAGCCGCCTTGGCGCCGCGCTTGGCGTCGTCTGCACGGGAGAGGCGAAGCTCATCCTTGGGCGGTTCCTTGGACGGTATCGGCTTTTCTTCCTTGGGTGCACTGATCTGACCGGATGCCTGACGGCCTCCCTGGGACGCAGGCGTCGACGCGACCGCGATTCCGAGCCTGCGGCGGTATTCGTTGAAGTCGGCGTACTGGACGGAAACGATGCGACGCGCATCAGCCGCTGCCACGGCCCCGGCCGCGTCCTTGTCCGGAATGCTGATGATCTTGCCCGCGCGCAAACGGTTCATGTTGTCGGCCACAAACGCTTCCTTATTCGCGCGGAACAGCGCCACGAGCATCTGCTGCAAGCTAACGCCCTCAACTCGGTTTCGGATAGCAATCTTCGAGAGCGTGTCACCGCGTACGACCTCGTAGATATCCGAAATCCCGAACTCCTGGACGAGCTTGGCGGGCGGCGGGGCAGCAAGCGCCGCGTCCACCTGAACGGGCACGGGTTCGGCCGGATTCACCTCAGCCGGCAGTACCTGAACTTGCGCCGGAGTCGGCGACGCCGATTCCCCGCCCGTCTCCTGCGCCGGCGCTCCGGTCTCCGCCGACGCTACTTGAGCGGGCGCAATCGGCTCTGCAGAAGCGCCCGGCGCCGCCGGAACCGGCTCCGGGAGTGACGCCGGCGTAATGGGCTCAGCTGGCGGTGCCAACGCAACCGGTTCCGACAGCTCCGCAGCCGGCAGCTGCGCGGCCTGGAGCGGCTTGAGTTTGGGCGGACCGGCGTACTCGGGTGGATCGAGCAGGAAGGTGTATTCGCGGACCAGACGTCCGTTCGCCCAGTTCAACTCCACCAGTACGTCGATGAACGGCTCGTTGATCGGCTGGCCGGAGGTGAGAGTCATCACGTATTGGCCACCGGGCCGTCGCTCAACGGCAAACTTGACCGACATCAATGCCGGATTCAGGTCGATGTTGGCCTGACGGAAAACCTCCCCCGGTGCGAGCCGCGCGCCCAGCGTGTCGCCCTCACCTTTCTGCAAAGAAACGATCTCGATTTCGGCTCTGAGCGGCTGCCCAAGCTGAGAGAGAGCCGACAACTTGCCCAAGCCCGCCGCCCAGGCGAGCGAAGGCAAAATCAGGCTCACGACTACTACCAAACAAGTTTTTGAGGCGAACTTCCCCACTTGCCACCCTGAACCTAAGTGGAAACAAATTAAAATACCATCATGGCCTTAGCCTTGCAAGCTCAACTTTCATCTCAGAAATTGCGTCAAGTGACTATTTTTTCACGAAGTTTGCTCGTTTTTCCCCTGAAAAGCCCGGGGAAGAGGGGACCGGACCCGAAGTCCCTCGACGGCCCGCTCTTGAGCAGCTCAGCCCTCGAGCAGAAGGCGCAGCATTCTCCGGAGCGGCTCGGCGGCGCCCCAGAGCAGTTGGTCTCCGACCGTAAAGGCGGCGAGGTAGAAGCCGCCTTTTTCGAGGGCAAGCTTGCGCAAACGTCCGATCGGCACCTGCAGCGTGCCGCTCACCGCTACCGGAGCCAGCTCGCGCAGGCTTGCCTCGCGCTCGTTCGGAACAACTCTCACCCAAGGGTTCGCCTCGGCGAGTATCTGCTCGATTTCGTCCACAGGCAGATCTCGCCTGAGTTTTACGGTGAGCGCCTGGCTGTGGCAACGCATTGCGCCGATGCGCACGCAAATGCCGTCGATCGGGATCGGGTTTCCTGCGCGGCCAAGAATCTTGTTGCCTTCCGCCTGACCTTTCCACTCTTCGCGGCTTTGGCCGTTGCCGAGATCCTTGTCGATCCACGG
>DATHHZ010000226.1:0-5681 GCA_035316965.1 Burkholderiales bacterium
TGGCGATCGGGATGGGCGCGCCGCTTGTTCTGGTCGGCGTTTCCGGAGGCATGCTCCTGCCGAAGGCGGGCCAGTGGATGCGCGCGGTCAAGCAATTTTTTGGGGTGCTGCTTCTAGCCGTTGCGATCTGGGTCATCTCGCCGGTGATTCCGGTGGCGGTGCAGATGTTCCTCTGGGCGATGCTGCTCATCGGATCAGGGGTATTCCTGCGCGCGCTCGAGCCTTTAGGCGGGGACGCGTCGGGCTGGGACCGGCTATGGAAGGCAGTCGGTATTCTTGCCTTGATTGCCGGCGTCGCGCAGGCCATCGGGGCGTTATCGGGGGCGCGCGATCCGCTGCAGCCTCTTTCCGGCGTTTTTGCGGAATCACCGGCGCAAAAGCCGCTGCCGTTCGAAACGGTCAAAGCGCTCGACCTGGACGCGCGTCTGAAGACGGCAGACAAAGTCGCGATGCTCGATTTCTACGCGGACTGGTGCGTGTCGTGCAAGGAAATGGAGCGCTTCACC
Organism: Burkholderiales bacterium; assembly: GCA_035316965.1. Classification (GTDB taxonomy): domain Bacteria; phylum Pseudomonadota; class Gammaproteobacteria; order Burkholderiales; family SG8-39; genus VBDM01. The sequence continues at coordinate 507 of DATHHZ010000226.1, forward strand.
TTCAGCGATCCGCAGGTACAGGCCCGGCTGGGCCGGATGGTGCTCCTGCGCGCCGATGTCACAGCCAACACGGCCGATGACAAGGCGCTGCTCAAGCGCTTTCGCCTGTTCGGGCCGCCCGGGATTGTCTTCTTCGACGCCGGCGGCCGGGAAATCGAGGGTCTGCGCGTGATCGGCTACCAGTCGCCGGAGAAATTCATCAAGTCGCTCGATCTGGCATTGCGCTAGGGAACTAGCGCTTTTCCTTCAACCATCCCGCCGCATCGAGCGCGAAGTAGGTCAGGATGCCATCGGCGCCCGCGCGCTTGAATGCGACGAGCGCTTCCATCACGCATTGCTTCTCGGGGAGCCAGCCGTTCTTGAACGCCGCTTTCAACATCGCGTACTCGCCGCTGACCTGATAGACGTAGGTGGGCGCTTTGAACTCGTCCTTGACGCGGCGAACGATGTCGAGATAGGGCATGCCCGGCTTCACCATCACCATGTCTGCGCCCTCCTGGAGATCCAGCCCCACTTCCCAAAGCGCCTCGTCGCTATTGGCGGGGTCCATCTGGTAAGTGAACTTGTTGCCCTTGCCGAGACTTGCCGCCGATCCGACTGCGTCTCGGAAAGGTCCGTAGAATCCCGAGGCGTATTTCGCCGAATAAGCCATGATGCGCGTATGGATGAATTCTTTCGCCTCCAGCGCGGTCCGGATGCGGCCGATGCGGCCGTCCATCATGTCCGAGGGCGCGACGATGTCCACGCCGGCTGCTGCTTGAACGAGCGCCTGCTCCTCGAGTACGGCGAGCGTGTCGTCGTTGAGGATAGTGCCGCCTGAATCAACCAGTCCGTCCTGGCCGTGATCGGTGTAGGGATCGAGCGCAACATCGGTCATGATGCCGAGCTCGGGAAAGCGTTTTTTCAGCATTCCGACGACACGCGGGATCAGTCCGTCGGGATTTGTCGCTTCCTTGCCGTCGGGGGTTTTGAGCGACGGTTCGATGGCCGGGAAGAGCGCCATCACCGGCACACCGAGCTTCAGACATCGCTCCGCCACCGCCGTGACCTTATCGGGCGTATAACGCGAAACTCCAGGCATGGATGGGACGGCTTGGGTCCGGCCCTTGCCCTCGATCACGAAGACCGGGTAGATCAGGTCGTCGGGGCTAAGCACGTGCTCGCGCATCAGCCGGCGCGAAAACTCGTCGCGCCGCATGCGGCGCATGCGCACCGCCGGAAAACTGCCGTAGACCTGCATGATCGCTCCTTTTTTCGCCAGATGGATCAGTCGCTTATTCTCAGACGACTGACTGCGGGAACTTTTCCATCGCCCCGCCGCTCCTATGCCTTAGACGGCTTCGGTCGTCTCCCGCTTCTCCTCCCTGAGCGGGATGCCTTAAACTTTAAGGCACTTTGCCCCGGGCCGATTTCCCCTTTTGGCCCGGGGGTTTTTATTTCCGACCCCGGGTCTTGCCCGGGGTTTTCGTTTGGCTCCCCGCTGCTTGATGCGGGGGGCGCCGGCGCGCTGGTATCCAGCCATCCTCGAAGCACCACCCCCGCTTGATCGAGTCCGGATTTCTTGAGACTCGAGAAAAGCTGCACGGAAGTATTGGGGGCAAGTGCCTCGATTTCTCCTTCGACCCGGCGCAGAATTCTCTGCGCTGCCTCCCGCGAGAGTTTATCCGCTTTGGTAAGCAGCACGTGTACCGGCTTTCCGGTAGGGCGAAACCACCCGAGCATACGCTGATCGAGCTCGGTCAGCGGGTGCCGCACGTCCATTATGAGAGCCAAGCCGCGCAACGGCCCGCGCATCTGAAGATAGCCGCCCAGCAGTTTCTCCCAAGGTGCTCGAATCGCATCGGGAACCCTCGCGTAGCCATAGCCGGGGAGATCCACGATGAATCGATTCGCCCCGAGCGCGTAGAAATTGATGAGTCGAGTTCGTCCCGGGGTCTTGCTCACGAACGCCAATTGGCTCCCGGCCAACGCGTTGATGGCGCTTGATTTGCCCGAGTTCGATCGGCCCGCAAATGCGATTTCACCGACGCTGGCCGGAACGTCCTCGAGCGAGGCTACGCTTTTGAAAAAGGAAGCGCCGCGGAAAAGCAACATGGATGGGCGGATCAATTTTGCTAGAATATCAGCCTTTTGAGCGAAGACTTAAGGGGGAGAAAAACGGCATGAAACGAGCTTGGGCGCTTTTGAGCTTCGCGGTTTGCGCCGGCCCGCTCGCCGCTGCCGAGCCCGCAGCCAAAGCTGATTCCGCCAAGGGCCAAAGCATCGCCAGCAAGATTTGCGCGGCTTGTCACGGTGGCGACGGCAACAGCCCGACCCCCGCCAATCCGAAGCTCGCCAGTCAGATACCCGAATACCTGCAGAAGCAGCTCGCCAATTTCAAGCCTGCGACCGGAAAAAGGGCCGCGCGGGAAAACCCGATCATGGGTGGCATGGTTGCAGGCCTCTCCGTCGAGGATATGCGCGATGTGGCGGCGTATTACGCCGCGCAACAGGTCAAGCCGGGCGCGGTGAAGAACCGGGACGCGTTGCCACTCGGTCGAAAAATCTGGCGCGGCGGCGACATGAGCAAAGGCCTTCCCGCGTGTGCTGCATGCCACGGCGCGAGCGGTGCGGGTTTACCTGCGCAATACCCGCGTCTGGCGGGACAGTACGCCGAATACACCGAAGCGCAACTGAAGGCCTTCCGTTCGGGCGAGCGCAGGAACGACGCGAATAAGATGATGCAAGCGATCGCTGCGAGGATGAGCGATCCCGAAATTCGCGCGGTGGCCGATTACATCGCTGGTCTGCGCTGATATTCTCGTTGCCGAACGGAACCGACTCGAAGGGAGGCAGGAGCCACCCTCCTTGTTTTCCGGCCTTCCGGCAAGCCTCGCCGTCCGAACGCCCGACCGCGGAACAGCGAGGGCTCGGCTCCTGTTTACGCCGGCCGCGTCCGCCAGAAATTCCTCGGGCCGGCCGCAACCTGCGGAATAAATGCGCGAAGCTGCGCGTTTGTATCGCAGGTTCGCTTTTTTTGGGAGGGAGCAGTGAGCAAAATCCGCGTTGCTTCGGCGGCAATAGCGGGGCATGTGGATGGCCCCGCGGTTTCTCGGCGAGCGCGGCGTTCCCCGGAAGACCTTCTGCGCGCTAGAATGCGCGGTAGATGGATCGTCGCCTCATCATCGAGCACATTCCCCGGCTGCGGCGCTACGCCCGCGCGCTCGTCGGCGACCGCTACGTCGCCGACGACTTGGTTCAGGACACCCTGGAGCGCGCTTGGAACAAGTTCTATCTCTGGCGCCCGGGAAGCGATCTGAGGGCGTGGTTGTTCACGATCATGCATAACGTGTTCGTTAATCAAGTGAGGCGCCGCCGCTACGAGATCGAGCAGGCGATGGAAGAAGTGCCTGCGGTGTCGGTTCGCGCGACCCAGAGCGAGCAGCTCGAGCTGCAGGACGTGGACCGGGTGCTGCGCTCCCTCTCGCCGGAGCAGCGGGAGGTCGTGCTGCTGGTGGCGGTGGAGCAGCTGACCTACGAGGAGGTCAGCGGTGCTCTGGACATTCCCATAGGCACGGTCATGTCGCGGCTGTCGCGGGCGCGCGAGCGCATGCGCCAGCTGCTCGGCGGTCAGACCGTGATGCCTCTGAAAGTCGTGAAGTGAAGCCGGTCGCCGAGGCTGAATTGCACACCTACATCGACGGCGCCCTTTCCGAGGGTGCTCGGGCCGAGGTCGAGGCCTGGCTCGCTTCTCACCCGGAGGATGCGGAGCGGCTGCGCGCGTACGCCGAGCAAAATGCCCTGCTCCGTTCGCTGTACAACCCGGTGCTTGACGAGCCCGTGCCCGCGGCGCTGCTTGTCGTGCGCCCGCACGCGTGGCGGCGCTACGCCGCCGCCGCGGCGATATTCGCGCTCGGAATCGGGCTCGGGTGGCTGGTTCGCGGCATGTTCGTCGCCCCGCAGATCCTGCCGGTGTCGCTCGCGCGCCTGGCGGCGACCGCGCACGTCGTGTATTCGCCGGAGGTGCGCCATCCGGTGGAGGTGCCCGCAGGCGAGGAAGAACACCTCGTGAACTGGTTGTCCAAGCGTCTTGGCACCACCTTGAAAGCGCCCAAGCTGGGGCCGCTCGGTTACGAACTTGTGGGTGGGCGGCTGCTCTCCGGACCGCAGGGGCCGGTCGCGCACTTCATGTATCAGGATGGGCGCGGTCAGCGCCTGACGCTGTACGTTTCCAGGCAAAGAGGGGAGCCGCGCGACACCGCTTTCCGCTTCAGCCAGGAGGACCGCGTGTCGGTCTTCTATTGGGTCGACGGCAATTTCGGGTACGCCCTTTCAGGCGAGATAAGAAGGGAACAACTGCTCAAGGTCGCCGAAGTCGTCTACAAGCAGCTCAATCCCTGATCGCCGAAGGCGGGTTGGCTCGTGCCCCTATTTAGTGGCGGCGGCTAGCTTCGCCGCCCGGTGCGTCGCGCGCCGCTGCGCAAGCCATTCCTGGAGGCGCTCGAAGTAGAGGTAGATCACGGGCGTGATGTAGAGGGTCAGGAACTGCGACAACACCAGTCCCCCGACCACCGCCAGGCCGAGCGGACGGCGCGCGTCTCCGCCCGCGCCGAAAGACAGCGCAATCGGCAAGCTTCCCATGAGGGCCGCGAACGTCGTCATCATGATCGGCCGGAAGCGGATCAGGCAGGCCTGGTAGATCGCCTCGGAGGGCGGCTTGCGTTCCTTGCGCTGCGCCTCGATCGCGAAGTCGATCATCATGATCGCGTTCTTCTTGACGATGCCCACCAGCATGATGATGCCGACGAAGGCGTACATGTTGAGCTCGATGTTGAAAGCCCATAAGGTCACCAGCGCTCCGAGTCCCGCGGTCGGCAGGCCGGAGAGGATCGTGAGCGGATGGATGAAGCTCTCGTACAGGATGCCGAGCACCAGGTAGATCACCAGAATGGAAAGCAACAGCAGGATGCCCATGCCTTGGAGCGAAGCTTGAAACGCCTGCGCCGTGCCCGTGAATCTCGTGTTCAGCGTGGCCGGCACCTGCAGCTCCAGCGCCGCGTTCTGGATCACGTCGATCGCCTCGGACAGCGCCAGCCCGGGCTGGAGGTCGAATGAAAGCGTGACTGAGGGCAGCTGGCCGAGATGGCTCACGCTCATGGGGCCGACACCGTAAGTGAGCTTCGCCACCGCGTTGAG
>DATHHZ010000227.1:0-4017 GCA_035316965.1 Burkholderiales bacterium
GGGAAGCCGCTCGATCAAGGGCAGTGTGATCGGCACCTGCGACGCCGGAGGGATGTGATAGAGATAAAGCTGCAGCCGCGCATCGCCGACGCGCTCGATCACCTCGGCGAAATTGCGGTACAGGCCCTCGTCGGAGACGCCCTTGTAGTAAAAGGGCGGAAGCATCAGGACGCCTGAGCACCCGAGCGCGGTCGCGTGCGCCGTGAGCCGCACCGAGTCGGTGAGCGAGCAGCAGCCCGTTCCCGGCATGAGCGCAGCGGCAGGCACGCCTTCCTGGATCAGCGTTTCCAGCAGCACCATGCGCTCGTCGACGGAGAGCGAGTTCGCCTCGCTATTGGTGCCGAACACGGCAAGCCCGCGGCAGCCGTTCGCGAGCAGCCATTTGCAGTGGCGCACGTAGCGCTCGCGGTCGGGCGAGAGGTCGCGCTTGAAGGGCGTCACCACCGGGGCGAGGACACCGGAGAGTCGCTTCGGAGCAGTCATGGTCGGCGAATCGGACGAGGGATTGCGTGATTATGGCATCGATTCCAGACCCGGTGTCGCGGCGGCCTCGAGCCCGCGCTCCGGCCGAAGCCCGTCGACGGTCAGCGCAGCGTGGCCATGAAGTCCAGGATCTCTCGCCCGAGCAGGTCTTCGCCGGTGTTGAAGTGCGCGACCAAGGAAATGTGATTGTGGTCGCGCAAACGCAGGAATCGCGGCGCCCTCCCGCGAGCAGCGGCGAGCTTCCAGCAGAACTCCGCGCCGTAGACGTCAAGCAGCGGGTTGTCGAATTCCGCGATGGCGATCATGACCGGCAGCGTGCAGCGGCCGGCCCAAGTGACGGGCGAGCGCTCGTCGTATCGCGACGCGTCGTTTCCGAAATAGGCCCGCACGCCCGCCGCGTTGGGGTTGTCGGGGCGCGCGTCGGCGCGCAAGCGGCCACTCAGGAGCACGAGCGCGCGAACGCCCGCGGGTGGCTTGTTGCCCGCGTTCGGGTCGCAAGCGTAAGTCGCAACGTGCGTCGCGCCCGCCGAATGGCCGATCAGGAAAATCCGGCCAGGATCGCCCCCGAACTCGGCCGCGTGCCTGGCCGCCCACTCCACCGCGGCGGCGACGTCCTGCGCCCCCGCAGGAAATGCTGCCTCGGGCGCAAGCCTGTATTCCATGTTCACGCCGAGATAGCCGTTACGCGCGAAGTAGTAGAGGACGTTGGCGTAGATCTCGTCGTTCACACGCTTGTCCCCGCGGACGAACGCGCCTCCGTGCACGAAGATCACGACCGGCCTCGGAAGTTTGCCCTGCGGGCGATAGATATCGAGGCGCTGCCGGGGGTGCTCGCCATAGGCCCGCTCGCTCTCGACCGTGATGCCCGCCTTCGGCGATCGCGCGAGGAGCGGTGCGTAGGCCGCGAGCACGATGTCGCGGTGTTTCTGGATATCCGCGCCCCACACAGGACCGACCGCCGCCATCTGGAGGCGCACCTCTTCCGGCAGCGCGCTCGTGGCCTGGACCGACGCGAGAGATTTGTCCATCGTCCGAGTCTAGCAGCGTTCAGTACCGGGCTCGCCGCGGTGAGGCGGCCGAGTCACCCAGGAGCAGCGAGCAAAAATAATCTATGGTGGCGCCGTCGCACGGGCCTGCCGGATTGAGGTGGTGATAGACGATGAAGCCGTCGAAGGCCATGACCATCAAATGCGCAATGCGCGCCCGCCCAAGCAAGCTGCGCCGGTGCGCGGGAAGCGCTGCCGTCACCATCTCCGTGAGCTTCTGCTCCATCCACCGCAGCAGAGTCGGCTGGTATCCCTTTCCGAGCGTCGCCGTCGAGATCGCCTGCATGATGTTGTTGGCGAAGCCGTTGTCCTCGGCCGGAATGTCGCGCCACAGCGTGCGGAAAATCTTTTTCAGCCGGCGTCGCGGATCGCGGATTCTAGCGAGCTCCCGTTCCAGCAGCGAAAGTCGGGCGCGCATCCAGGGGTCGTAGATCGCGTACAGGATCTCGATTTTCGAGCGGAAATACACATAGACGTTCGAGGTCGAGATGCCGGCGTCGGCAGCGATGCGCGCAATCGAGGTGTCGTTGTAGCCGTTCCTGCCGAACAGCCGATGCGCGGAGGCGAGGATCGCCACCTTGACTTCGGATTTCTTGACCTGGCTCATTCAGGGCGAGCATGATTTGCCGCAAGTATGAGTGTAGCTCTCGCCAGGGCAGGCCTGTTGCTCTTCGTGGTGCTCCTTTGGGAGCTTCTGTGGATCCGGGGGCTCCCGGCTTACATCCTGGGCCCGTTCGAAATCCTGAAGCATTTCTTCGCCGCCCTCGGCTCGACCGAGCTTTACGGAGACATCGGCGCGAGCCTGATGCGCTCGGTGCCCGGCTTCGCCATCGGCGCCGTGTTGGGAAGCGCCCTCGGGCTGACGGCCGGAATTTCGCGCGTGCTCGACCGCATGCTCAGCCCGATGATCTTCCTCAGCTACCCGGTGCCGAAGATCGTCATGCTGCCTCTGTTCATGCTCTGGTTCGGGATAGGCGACATCTCGAAGATCCTGATCATAGCCCTGGCGTGCTTCTACCCGACCTTCATCAACGCCTACTATGGCGCGAAGTCCACTCCGAAGATTCTCGTCTGGTCCGCGCTCAACCTGGGCGCGACCCAATGGCAGGTCTTTTGCAGGGTGGTGGTGCCGAGCGCCCTCCCGCTGATCTTCGCGGGGTTGCGGGTGTCGCTGGCGCTGTCCTTCATCGTGATGTTCGCCGCCGAGATGATCAACGCCAATTCGGGCCTCGGACATCTCATCCGCGTCGCCGAGAGCGCGCTGCGATTCGATCTCATGTACGTTTCGCTGCTCAGCATCGCGATCCTCGGCTACCTGAGCGACTACCTCCTGCGCCTCACGCGCCACCGCGTCCTCGCCTGGCAGGAGCAGCGCGCGTGAGCCGGCTCGTGCCCTTTGTCCTGATCGGCGCGGCGCTTGCGGGCTGGGAAATCATGGCCCGCAGCGGACTGTGGAGCCCGTTGCTGTTTCCTTCGCTCGCGAATATCGGCTACGAATTCGGTCTGTTCTTTTCGCGAACCGATCGCCTGCTTGAGGCCTGGACCTCGCTGCATCGGGCGCTCGGCGGATTCGCGCTCGCGGCGATGACGGGAGTCGTCATCGGCATGCTGATGGGACGCTCCGCCTTCGTCGCGGGATTGCTCGATCCGCTGTTCTCCGGGACTTACGCGGTACCCAAGCTCGCACTGTTCCCGATCTTCATCTTCGCTTTCGGCATCGGCAGCCTGTCCAAGGTGGCGTTGGTGTTCCTGGAGTGCCTCTACCCGATCGTCATCATCACCTGCCACGGAGCGCGCGGGGTCGACCGCGTGCTGCTCTGGTCGGCGCGGAACATGGGAGCCTCCCGCGGACAGATCCTGCGGCGCGTCGTAATCCCCGCCACGGCGCCCTTCATCTTCGCGGGATTCCGCGTGGCCCTGCCGGTCGCGCTGATCGTCGTCGTCATCACCGAGATGGTCAGCTCAGCCGACGGGCTCGGCTATCAGGTGATCTATGCGCTCGCGTCCCTGAAGACCGACCGCATGCTCGCCCTGGTGGTCGTGATCGCGCTCCTCGGCTGGCTGCTCGACAAGGCGCTCGTGGTGCTGCGCGACCGGTTGGTATACTGGGAAAAACTCGAAACCTACTACGTCTGAAGGAGGGTTCGTGAAGCGACCATGCTGTTTCCTCGTTGCGCTCCTCGCGGTCACCGCGTCGAATACCTTCAATGCCGTAGCGCAGGAACCGCCGCTGATCCGCTTTGGCCGCGGCTTCGCCGCCGAGGAGCAGGTATGGCTGATGAGCGCGCGGCACGACCTGACTCCGAACCAGGGCAAGAAATACCAGCTCAAGCAGATCCTCTTCCAGGCCAACCCGGAGCGCTTTCAGGCGTTTCTCGCCGGGGAGCTCGATGGGGGCACGGCCCCGGGCCTCGCTGTGATCTTCGCCCGCGCGCAGGGCGTCGATATGAAAATCGTCGCGAGCGTCTGTCTGGCGGCCGCGGGCAGG
>DATHHZ010000228.1:0-6675 GCA_035316965.1 Burkholderiales bacterium
CCGGATTGCACGACCGACCGCGGCGCGGAACGTGTCGGCGTCGAAATTCGATGCGACCTCCGTCTCCGCGTCGCGCGTTTCGGAAGGCGGTGACAAAGGCAGTCTCAGCGCGCCCAGCAGCTCGCGCAGACGCGCTTGAGCGTCGTGCCAGGCACGCGGCTTGGCGGGGTCCGCGTAGACGACGAGGTAGAGCTTGCCGGAAAGATTGTCGATCACGGCAAGTTCTTCCGAGACCAAGAGCAGCATGTCGGGGCAGCCGACGGGATCTGGCTTGAGCCATCCTCCGGAGAGGCGTGGCTCGATCCAGCGGACCACGTCGTAACCAAAATATCCGACAAGACCCCCGCAAAACCGGGGCAGTCCGGGAAGTTCCGCGACGCGATAGCGCGAAAGAAATCGGCGCACGAACTCGAGCGGATCGGCCGTCTGGGACTTCTCCGCTACAACGTCTCCATGCATCACCGTCACCAACCTCCCTACCGCCCGCAGCCTTACTGGAGCTGCCAGTCCGATGAACGAATAGCGCCCGAAGCGCTCTCCGCCCACTACGGACTCAAGCAGATAGGTGTTTGGGCGATTGGCAAGCTTCAGATAAAGCGAAAGCGGCGTCTCGAGATCGGCGAAGGTCTCTGCAAGGAGCGGAACGCGGTTGAAACCTTGAGCGGCAAGCCGCCGGAATTCTGCTTCGGTCATGACTGCTCCACGAAAACGTTGCGGGGTACTGCGGGTGCGCGCAGGGCGCGCGAGCGACTGCAGGCTAGCTGCGCCACCAGCGCCAGCTGCGCGATTGCACCCGTTTTCCGGCGTTTTCGAAGAGCACGGTTGACTTGCCTTGCGTCTCGTTCAGGGCGCCTACTCTATATCACCCCTACGCGGCTTGTCCAGTTTCCGGGCAGGATCGGAACAGGAAAACCGTCCGGCTTCGCGAGGCCCGAATCCCCTCGCGCCGGGATTACTTTAGAGCACCTTGCCTGGATTCATGATGCCGTGAGGATCGAGGGTGTGCTTTATTTTGCGCATCAGTTCCAGCTCCAGCGAAGACTTGTAGCGGCGGATTTCCTCGCGCTTCAGCTGTCCCAACCCGTGCTCGGCGCTGATCGAGCCGCCGAGGCGCGCCACGCTGTCGTGCACGATGCGGTTGATCTCCGCCGTGTGCATGGCAAAAACGTCGGGCGCGACCCCCTCGGGAGCGGAGACGTTGTAGTGCAGGTTGCCGTCGCCGAGATGACCGAAGGTCACCAATCGAACCCCCCGATGGGCGCGCTCAAGCTCCGCGTCCGTCGTCGCGATGAACTCGGAAATACGCGAGATGGGAATCGATACGTCGTGCTTGATATTCGGCCCTTCATGGGCCTGCGCTTCGGAGATGAATTCGCGAAGACTCCAGAACGCCCGGGACTGGGTTTCGCTCTGCGCGACGGCCGCGTCGAGAATGTTCTTCTCCTCGAGAGCCGCTTCGAGCATGCTCTCGATCAAGGTCTTGACGCCTTCACCCGACTGCGTGTCCGAGAGCTCCATCAGCACATAGTGAGGGAAGCGGCGCGGGAAGGGCGCGGCAGTGTCCCGGAAGTGCTTCAGCACGAGCGACAGGCAGAGATCGGAGAATAGCTCGAAGCCCGTGAGTCTTTCGCCGCAGGCCTCCAAAGCCCGGTCCAGCAGTGCCAGAGCCTTTTCCGAATCTTGCAATGCCACCAAGGCGGTGGCATGAGACTTGGGCAGGGGAAAGAGCTTCAAGACCGCCGCTGTGATTACACCGAGCGTTCCTTCGGCACCGATGAAAAGTTGCTTCAAGTCATAGCCGGTGTTGTCCTTGCGCAGGCCGCGTAAGCCATCCCATATTTCTCCGGAGGGCAGCACGACCTCGAGTCCCAGCACGAGTTCGCGGGCGTTGCCATAGCGCAGCACCGCCGTGCCGCCCGCGTTGGTGGAAAGATTGCCTCCGATTTCGCAGCTTCCCTCGGCTGCGAGGCTCAATGGAAACAGCCGGCCGGCTTCTTCGGCGGTTTCCTGCAGCCTGGCCAGCACGCACCCGGCATCCACCGTGATGGTGTTGTTCCGCGTATCGGTCGCGCGGACCCGGTTCATGCGCGAGAGATTGAGGACGATCTGCGAACCGCTCGCGTCCGGGGTCGCCGCGCCGCAAAGGCCCGTGTTTCCCCCTTGAGGGACGATCGCCGTGCGCGAGTCGGCGCAGGCGCGCACCACCTCGGCCACCTCGGCGGTGGACGCCGGCCTGACAACGGCCGCCGGCTTGCCCAGGTAGCGCTTTCGCCAATCTGTCGCGTAGGGCGCGACCTCCATCGGCGAAGTGATCAGCCCCGCCGGTCCGACGATGGCCAGGATTTCCTCGATGAACGATCTCATTTCGGCCTCTCGGCGCGGCCGCGCGGTGCTCCGCGATGCCCGTCTCTAGCCGACGGACTTGAGCGCATCTCGCATCTGCGAGATCGTCGCCCGGTAGTCCTTCGAGCCGAAAATCGCGGAGCCCGCGACGAAGGTATCGGCCCCGGCGCGCGCGATTCCGGCGATGTTCCCGGCGTTCACGCCGCCGTCCACTTCCAGCATGATTGCGCGCCCCGTGTCGTCGATTTTTCTGCGCGCGTCGCGCAGCTTCTCCAGGGTGTGGGGGATGAACTGCTGCCCGCCGAATCCGGGATTCACCGACATGATGAGAACCAGGTCGAGCTTGTGCAGGACGTGATCGAGGCAGGACAACGGCGTCGCGGGGTTCAACGCGAGGCCCGCCTTGCAGCCCGAGTCGTGGATCAAGCCGACAGTGCGATCGACGTGCTCGCTCGCCTCGGGGTGGAAGCTGATGATGTTGGCTCCGGCGCGGGCGAAATCCGGAATGATCCGATCGACCGGTCTGACCATCAAGTGCACGTCGATCACGCTTTCGGTAAGCGGGCGGATTGCCTCGCACACGACCGGTCCCACCGTGAGATTCGGGACGTAGTGATTGTCCATGACGTCGAAGTGAATCATGTCGGCTCCGGCTGCGACGACGGCAGCCACTTCATCGCCGAGCCGCGCGAAGTTTGCCGACAGGATGCTCGGTGCGATTCGGAACGTGCGTGCAGCCATCGCCGGAAATTCTACTTGGATTCGCCCGGGGCCGCATGAAACGGCGATCATCCCGCCCTTGTCAGTCCGCGCGATTTCGTGTGGAATGACCGCATGGTCGCGGAGAAAAAATACGAGGTCACGGTCTCCTCCCAGACGCAATACATCCCGGAGCAGTCCGACGAGCAGAACGCCCGCTTCGTCTTCGCCTATACCATCACGATCCGCAACAACGGAAGCCTCCCCGCTCAGCTGGTCTCGCGGCACTGGATCATCACCGACGGCCGCAACCTGGTGCAGGAAGTGCGGGGTTTGGGCGTAGTCGGCGCTCAGCCGCTGCTCAAACCCGGGGAAAGCTTCGAGTACACGAGCGGCACCGCGATCGCGACGCCGGTCGGGACGATGCGAGGCAGCTACCAGATGGTGGCCGAAGACGGCACTCAGTTCGACGCACCGATTCCCGAGTTCACGCTGTCCGTACCCCGTGTCCTGCACTAGTGCCGATCGCGGTCTTCCGGCCTGCTCGGCAGCGTCCACCACACGAGGAGCCCGACGAGCGCAAGGGCGAGCCCCGCTTCGAGCAGGATGATCCACAACCCGGAACTCACTTTGGCGACGCCCTCTCTAAGCCTCGGAAGCCGATGATAGAGCACTTGCGCTGGTCCTTCCTCGCGCCCGCGGCCTTGATCGCAGGCTGCGCTCTCCAGCCGCAACCAGACGGAGCTTGCCCGTGTCCCGGGCAGCCCCCTGTCGCCCCCCGCATCAATCCGCTCGAGCCCGTCGATTTCGGAGCGCTGACGGGCTGGAAAGATGGCGAGCAGGCGGCGGCCTGGCCCGCTTTCCTCGCATCCTGCCAGGCGTTGCGCTGGCGTGAGGCGTGGCGCGGTGTGTGCGCGCGAGCGATGGAGCTTCGCTCGCCAAGCGACGAGGAGGCACGGCGCTTCCTGGAAGAATATTTCACTCCGTGGCGTCTCGCCAACCCCGACGGCGCAATCGAGGGGCTGGTCACGGGTTACTACGAACCGCTCCTGCGCGGCAGCCGCGCCAGGGCAGCGCCGTTCGTCTACCCTCTGTACGGTCCGCCGGACGACCTGCTCACCATCGACCTTTCCGCGATCAACCCGGACCTGCGCGGGATGCGCTTGCGCGGGCGCGTCGAGGGAAAGCGTGTCGTGCCGTATTACTCGCGCGCGGAAATCGCGCGCGGTGCCGCACCCGTCGCCGGAAAGGAAATCCTGTGGGTCGACGATCCGATCGAAGCCTTTTTCCTCCAGATCCAGGGCTCCGGAAGGGTCCAGCTCGAGGGCGGAGAGACGCTGCGTATCGGCTACGCGGACCAAAACGGCCACCCTTTTCAATCGATCGGACGCTACCTCGTCGAGCGCGGTGAACTCCAGCTCGCCGAAGCTTCGATGCCCGCGATCAAGGCTTGGGCGGCGGCGAATCCGAAGCGTCTCGAGGAGCTGCTCAACCAGAATCCGAGCTTCGTGTTTTTTCGCGAACTGCCACTCGCCGACCCCGCGAGCGGCCCCGTCGGCGCGCTCGGCGTTCCGCTCGCGCCGGGCCGCTCGATCGCCGTCGATCCGCGCTACGTCCCGCTTGGAGCCCCGGTATTTCTCACGACGACGTTTCCGGCGAGCGCGACGCCGCTCACCCGTTTGGTCCTCGCTCAGGATACGGGAGGCGCGATCCGCAATCCGGTGCGCGCGGATTTCTTCTGGGGGTTCGGTCCCGAGGCGGGCGCGCAAGCGGGCCGCATGCGGCAACAGGGGAGGATGTGGGCCCTTCTCCCGAAGGACCTGAAACCCGCTCCAACCGGCCCTGTGACGCCCTGAAGCCGGGTACGCCCGCCCAAAAGTTTATTTCTTGGCCTCGCCGATCAGTTTGACCAGTTCTTCGGCCCGCGCGCCGAGGATTCTCTCCCCATTCGTCGTGAAGCTGGTTGGCGTCGCTCTCACGCCGATTTTCTGACCGAGGGCAAGCCACTTATCGACCGGCGCGTTACAGGAGGGCGCGGCCGCCGGCTCTCGACCGTTCAACATGAAATCGTAGTAAGCCTTGGCCCGGTCGGGAGCGCACCAGATGGTACGCGCCTTGTCCGGTGATTCGGGCCGGAGAATGGGGTAGAGAAACGTATAGATCGTGATGTCGTCCTGGCGCAATAGCGCGCGGTCGAGGTTCTTGCAATAGGGACAGAACGGATCGGAGAAAATCGCCACCACGCGCTTGCCGTTGCCCCGCACCTGCTTGATCGCGAGATCGAGCGGCAAATCCTCGAAGTTGATCGCGGTAAGTTTTTGCTGGCGCTCTTCGGTGAGATTCTTCTGAGAGCGCGCGTCGATGATCTCGCCCTTGAACACGAAGTTCACCTTCTCATCCGTATAGAACAGCGTCTCCCCGACCACGATCTCGTACAGGCCGGCATAGGACGTCTTGGTCACACTGTCCACTTTGATTCCGTCGAAGCGGGCCTCGACGCCTCGCTTCACCGAAACCTCATCGGCGAACGCGCTCGCCGTGAGAATCGCTGCCAGAAACAGAGCCGGTAGCCCCAATCTCATGATGGTTCCTTGTGACGAAGGCCGCCGCCCATTCCCATGGCGCGGCGAGCAAGCAGCGTCTTGATGACCGGATTGGAGTTCGTCAGCTTCAATCCGAAGTTCCGGATCCGCGCGGCTACTCGGTTGTTTGAATCGAAAAGCCGAAACAACCCGTCCGTGACCCAGCGCAATGCGAGTATATCCTCGGCACGGGCGCGCTCATAGCGCCGCAGCAGCAGGCGATCTCCCGGGTCTGGGGCTCCGCGGAGCAGGTCGGCGAGCGAGTGCGCGTCACCCAATCCCAGATTGACTCCCTGCCCGGCGAGTGGATGCACGACGTGCGCCGCGTCGCCGATGAGCGCTATCCTTCCCTGAGCCATTCGATCGGCAAACATGCGACTCAAGGGAAAGGCGGCAGGCGGAGTGAGCGGCTCCAGGGCGCCCAGAGCCTCGTCGCCCGCTTCGCTCACGCGAGCGCAAAGCGCCGCGGGCGCGAGAGCGAGCAGTTCGCGACCTTGCGCGTGCGGCGTGGACCAGACGATCGAGACGCGTCGGTCGGGCAAGGGCAGATAAGCGAGCACCCCGTCGCCGCGAAACCATTGATACGCGATATTGCGATGTGCCCGGGCACAAGCGAAGTTCGCGACGATACCGAGCTGCGCGTAGCTTTCATTTCGGGCCTCGATGCCCGCGGCGCCCCGTGCCCACGATTCGGCTCCATCGGCGCCGACCGCCAGTTTCGCCGTGACCACATTGCCGTCTTCGAGAGCGATTTCGACGCGCTCCTCCCTGCTGCACAGTCCCGACGGCACCGCCGGACACAGCAACGAGAGATTTCGCTGGCGTTCGAGACCTTGCCACAGCGCATGGTGAAGCCGGCCGGATTCAACGGTTGCGCCGAGTTGCAGCACCCCCGACTCGTAGGCGGAAAAATCGAGCCGCGAGCTCCGGTCGTCGCCGAAAACGCGCATATCATGAATCGATGTGACGCGCCCGGCATCGAGGCGCCGCCACGCACCGATGCCATCGAGGAACGCCGTGCTCGCCGGGGTCAGCGCGTAGACGCGCGAAT
>DATHHZ010000229.1:0-4673 GCA_035316965.1 Burkholderiales bacterium
GTGCGAGATCGCCGGAGGCGCGCACCTTGACCTTACTGCCCTCGGCGAAGGCGAGCATGCGATCGATCGGACGGTACGCGCGGCGACCGATTTCCGGATCGATGTGGATCTCGTTCGCGCCGGTCTCGAGCGCCTCTGCGAGGTTCGCGAGGCCGTTCATCGCCATCCAGGGGCAATGCGCGCAGCTCTTGCACGTGGCGCTCGCGCCCGCGGTGGGCGCCTCGATGAAGCGCTTTTCGGGCATCAGCATCTTCAGTTTGTGGAACATGCCGTTGTCGGTCGCAACGATGAATTCGTCGGCATCCAGGGCCTGCGCTGCCTTGATGATCTGCGTGGTCGAGCCGACTGCGTCGGCGAGCTTGATCACCTCGGCGGGGGATTCCGGGTGGACGAGCACCTTCGCCCGCGGATGTTCTTTCTTCAGGACCTCCAGTTCCAGCGCCTTGAATTCTTCGTGAACGACGCATGCGCCGTGCCACAGCAGCATGTCGGCGCCTGTTCGGCCCTGCACGTAGGCGCCGAGATGACGGTCGGGCGCCCACAGTATCCTTTCCCCGCGCGCGTGCAGGTGGCGCACGACGTCGAGCGCGATTGCCGAGGTGACCACCCAGCCGGCACGCGCCTTGACCGCGGCGCTCGTATTCGCATAGACCACCACGGTGCGCTCGGGGTGTTGGTCGCAGAAAGCGGAAAATTCATGGGCCGGACAACCCAGATCGAGCGAGCAGCTTGCATCGAGGTCGGGCATGAGCACGCGCTTCTCGGGATTGAGAATCTTCGCGGTCTCGCCCATGAAGCGCACGCCCGCGACCACCAGCGTCGTCGCGGCCTGCGCCCGGCCAAAACGCGCCATCTCGAGCGAGTCCGCCACGCAGCCGCCGGTCTCCTCGGCGAGGTCCTGGATGTCGGGCTCGACGTAGTAGTGCGCGAGCAGCACCGCGCTCCGTTCCATGAGCAATCGCTTGACGCGCGCTTTCAGTTCGCTGCGTTGCTCCGCGCTTGGCGCCGCGGTGACCTTTGCCCACGCCCGCGCAGTGCATGCAACGCCGGCAAGCTGGCGCTCGAATTCGACGACTTGGGCCGTGTGCATGCGATATTGGACAGCTTTCAACCTGCTGCGTTGCAACAGTACCTCAGGGGATCCTGCTTATCAATCTCGGGACGGGGCGAGGCCGGAAAGATAGTCAGCGAGGATTTCGATGTCCTTTTCCGAGAGCAGCTCTGCCGCCGAGGTCATGTTCCCGTCGAAATCGGCTCGGGTCTTGTCCTTGAAGCCGCGCAACTGCGTTCTCAGGTAGGCGAATTGCTGGCCCGCGAGTCGCGGAATGTGCTGCAGGCCGAGGAGTGCGGGACCATGGCACTGGACACAATGGTGCTGCTCGGAAAGGCGTCGTCCGGCGGCGGCGTTTTCCGAAGCCGTCGCATGCGAAGCGGCCGCCGGTTTTTGCCTGGAAAAGTAAGCCGCCAGCTCGTTCATGTCGGCGTTGGAGAGGCTGGAGGCCATCGGCGACATCTGCGGATCCTTGCGGTTGCCTTCCCGGAACATGAAGAGCTGCATCGAAATGAACTGCGCAGGCTGCCCGGCGAGGGAAGGCATGGCCGGGTCGGTCGAATTTCCCCCGGGACCGTGACAGAGGACGCAGGCTTGCGCCTTGCGCGGGACCTCTTCGGCGATGGCGCCGTGGAAAAAACAAAGCGCGGCGGCAAACATCGCCGCCGCGCTGGCGCTGTTGCGACCGCGACCGCTCACTTCCCGGCGTAGCTCACGCGGTAGATGATTCCGTTTTGGTCATCCGAAACGAGCAGCGAGCCGTCGCGCATCACCATCACGTCGTTCGGACGGCCCCACATGGGCGGATCGGCCTTCTCGTCCACGAGGAACCCCGTCAGGAACGGCTCCATCTTCGGCTTGCCGTCGGCGTCGAAGCTCACGCGCGTGACGTCGTAGCCTTGCTTGATGGCGCGGTTCCACGAGCCGCGCATGGCGATGAAGATGTTGTTCTGGTACTCGGCCGGAAACATCTTGCCGCTGTAGAAGCGCATGCCGATGGGCGCGATGTGCGCACCGAGCTTCAACGCCGGCGGCGTGAACTCGGAGCACGAGCGGTTCTTGCCGAACTCGGGGTCGAGCGTGTCGCCCTGGTGGCAATAGGGATAGCCGAAATGCTGGCCCTTTCGCGTGGCCACGTGCAGCGTGTCGTTCGGCGACTCATCGCCCAGCCAGTCGCGTCCATGATTCGTGAACCACAGCTGCCTGGTCTGCGGGTGCCAGTCGAAGCCGACCGAGTTGCGCACGCCCTGGGCGTAATTCTCGATGATCCCGGTCCTGGGATCGACCCGCGAAATCCCCGCCTGGAAGTAGGCCGGCATGACGATGTTGCCGGGAGCGCCGACGTTGTAATACAGCTTGCCGTCGGGCCCGAGCGCGAGGAATTTCCAGAAGTGGCCGGGCTGTTTCTGCGGATCGAGGCCGTCGACCACGACCTTGGCTTCCGGCGGGCTGTCCAGGCGGCTCTCGATGCCGTCGTAGCGCGTGATGCGGTGGCGTTCGGCGACATAGAGCGTGCCCCTGCTGAAGACGACACCGTTCGGCGAATCGAGGTCCTTTAGAATGGTCTTCACCTCGCGCTTGCCGCCGCGGTCGACGATCGCATAGACGTCTTTCAACTGGCGAGTGCCCACGAACACGGTGCCTTTGCTGCCGAGCGCCATGGAGCGCGCTCCGGGGAGGCCTTCGGCCCAGACTTCGACCTTGAAGCCGGCCGGGACCTTGAGCTTGTCCACCGGGAGCAGCATCGCCGTCTTGCCGGTCACTTCAATCGCGAACGGGTGCAGGGGTGATTTCTCCTGCTCGGCGTTGCGGCCTTGCTGCCAGGAGGGCGGGGCGGCGGGAGCGGCGGGCGGCTGTGCCTGCGCCGCCCCTGCGGAGAACACGCAGACGAGCGCGGAAGTGAGGGAGATGAGCGATCGGAACGGTGCGGGCGACATGGAATATTCTCCTTTTCCCGGGTGTTGTGGTCTTCGAGGGGGCGCCGCGATGCAATCGACGGGGCGTCATGGCATCATAGCCACGCTCGATCCCGGACGCAACCGGATAAAAAGGGAAGCCGCGCTCAGTCTCCGGCGCGACTCACAAGAACCCATGGCGCACCGAATAACGACCTCATGCCCCGCAGCCCTGCTCGCTCTCGGCGCGGGTGCTTTCGTCCTCCCGGCCGGCGCTCAGACCGAATCGGGCCAGGGCGAATCCTCCGGCACGCCTTCAATCGTGGTCACCGCGACGCGCTCGGAGCGCAACAGCTTCGATCTGCCGGTCTCGATCGACCGGATAGACGCCGATGCGATCCGCGAGGGCAAACCGATGATCAATCTGTCGGAGACCCTCTCGCGGGTCCCCGGCGTGGTCGTGCAGAACCGCCAGAACTACTCCCAGGACCTGCAGATCTCTTCGCGCGGGTTCGGGTCGCGCGCGCAGTTCGGCGTACGCGGCGTGCGGCTTTACGCAGACGGGATCCCCGCCACTTCGCCCGACGGCCAGGGGCAGACCTCCAACTTCGATCTCGGCTCGGCCGAGAGGATCGAAGTAATGCGGGGACCCTTCTCGACACTTTACGGGAACGCTTCTGGCGGAGTGATCCAGGTATTCACCGAGAACGGTCCGCCCGAGCCCACTCTCACTCAGAGCGGCGCGGCGGGGAGCTATGGAACCAGCCGCTCCGCTCTCAAGTTCGGCGGTCAGTCGGGAGCGCTCAATTACATCGGTGGCGCTTCCCACCTCGAGACCACCGGCTACCGGGACCACAGCGCGGCCGAGAAAGACCTCGGAAATGCCAAGCTCAAGCTAGCACTCAGCGACGATACACGTCTTGCGTTGATCCTGAATTCCGTGAGGCAGCCGGCACAGGACCCAGCGGGGCTCAACCGCGCACAGGTGGAGCAGAACCCCCGGCAAGTCGATCCCTCGGTGATTCTGTTCAATACCCGCAAGAGCGTCGTCCAGAACCAACTCGGCACGACCGTGGAGCACCGGCTCTCCGCTTCGGACAGCCTGCGCTTCGCCGCCTACGGTGGAAGCCGGCAGGTCGAGCAGTTTCTCGCGATCCCGATCGCGGCGCAGACTCCGTCCCCTACTTCGTCCGGCGGTGTGGTCAATCTCGACCGCTTCTACTACGGGCTCGACCTGCGCTGGTCGCGTGCGACGGACCTCGCCGGCCAGCCTTTCGCGTTCGCCGTCGGTTCCGATTACGACAATCAGAAGGAGCGACGCAGGGGATACATCAATCGCTTTGGGACCAACTTGGGTGAGCTGAAACGCGACGAGGACGACACCGTGCGAAGCGCCGCGCTCTACGCGCAGGGCGACTGGAAGTTCGCGCCGCGCTGGAGCGCGAGCGCCGGCCTGAGGCACACGGAAGTCTCGTTCTACTCGAGCGATTACTACATCGCGACAGGCAACCCCGACGACAGCGGAAACATCAAATTCACCAACACGAGTCCCGCGGCGGGCCTGATCTACGAGGTCGATCCCTCGCTCAACCTCTACGGCAACGTCGGCAAAGGCTTCGAGACGCCGACTTTTACCGAACTCGCTTATCAAAAGAACAACGCGACGGGCCTCAACTTTGCGCTGCAACCGAGCACGAGCGTCAACACAGAACTGGGCGCGAAAGCCC
>DATHHZ010000230.1:0-2132 GCA_035316965.1 Burkholderiales bacterium
GCTGCCCGCACCTCGCGCGAGAACGGGCACGCCCTCTTCCACGGCGATCTGCAGCGCGACTTTCGCGTCCTGCTCGGTCTTCGGCACGACCACGCCCACCGGGTCGATCTGATAGATCGAGGCGTCAGTCGAATAGCGGCCGCGGCTCGCGGGGTCGAACAGGACCTCGCCTTCGATCTCGCGCCGCAAGCGGGCCGCGAGCGCGCCATCGACCGAGCGCGGATGAAATGAAACGGGGGAGACCGTCGAAGGCGCGCGGTCCATGCGTCACGCGGCGGCGGATTCCTTCTCGGCTTCGAGCATCGCGTCGAGCAGCACGTCGGACGGCTGCGCCCCTTCGACGGAAAGCCGGTTGTTGAAGATGAAGAACGGCACGCCCTGCACGCCCATGCGGCGTGCATTCTCTTCCTCTTCGGCGACGGCGCGACGCAGTTCCTCGTCGACGACTGCGGCTTTGGCATGCTTGCGCTCAAGCCCCGCCTGCGAGGCGACGCGGATCAGAGTCTCCGTGTCGGTGAGATCCAGGCCGTCGACGAAAAAAGCCTGCATCAGCGCTTCCTTCACGCCGCCTTGAACGCCGTGCCGGCGCGCCGATTCGATCAGCGCGTGCGCGGCGAGCGTGTTGGGCTGGCGCCCTATCCTGTCGAAGGCAAAGGCGATACCGAGCGGCTTGCCCGCCTGCACCAGGCGATCGTGCGCGCTGTAGCCGCGCGCGCCGAACTTCTTTGCGATGTAATCGGCGCGGGCGATGCCTTCGCGCGGCACGTCCGGGTTCAGCTCGAAGGGATGGTAGGTGACCTGCGGCGCCGCGGCCGCGGGCTTGCGTACCCGGTACAGCTCGAGCGCGGCCTCCAGGCGCCTCTTGCCGATGAAGCACCAGGGACAGACGACGTCGGAGATGATGTCGATGCTAAGCGCCATGGGGATTCCTTGGAACCGCGTGCTCCATGATACCGCAGCCTTGAGCTAGATCATGGAGGCCGGGAGCTTTTCCGATAAACTAGCCGTCCGTCCACGATAAGCGAGCAAGTTCATGTCCTACCGGAGCGGACGCCATTTCCTGCAGATCCCCGGGCCGACCAACGTGCCCGACCGGGTTCTGCGCGCGATCGACCGCGCTACGATGGACCATCGCGGCCCCGAGTTCGGCCCCATGGGGCTCGAAATCCTCGAAGGCCTGAAGAACGTGTTCCAGACCAAGGCGCCCGTGGTGATCTATCCCGCCTCGGGCACCGGCGCCTGGGAAGCGGCGCTCGTCAACACGCTCTCGCCGGGCGATCGCGTGCTCATGTTCGAGACCGGGCATTTCGCTTCGCTGTGGCACAAGATGGCGACGAAGCTCGGCGTCTCGGTCGACCTCGTCCCCACCGACTGGCGCCGCGGCGTCGATCCGGTTGCGGTCGAGGTCAAGCTCAAGGAAGATCGCGAGCAGCGGATCAAGGCCGTGTGCGTCGTGCACAACGAGACTTCGACCGGAGTCGCATCCCGCATCGGCGCGATACGTAAGGCGATCGATGCGGCAAGACACCCCGCGCTCTACATGGTCGACACGATTTCCTCGCTTGCCTCGATCGACTACCGCCACGACGAGTGGGGCGTCGACGTCACCGTCGCCGGCTCGCAGAAAGGCTTGATGTTGCCGCCCGGCTTGTCGTTCAATTGCGTGAGCGAAAAGGCGCGCAAGGCATCGCAATCGGCGAAACTCCCGCGCTCCTATTGGGCTTGGGACGAGATGCTTTCCAACAACAAGACAGGCTATTTCCCCTACACGCCGGCGACCAACCTGCTCTACGGCCTGCGCGAGGCGCTCAAAATGCTGCTCGACGAGGAGGGGCTCGAAGCTGTCTTCGCGCGTCATGCCCGGCATGGCGAAGCGACGCGGCGTGCCGTCAACGGCTGGGGCCTCGACGTGTTGTGCGCCGAGCCGCGCGAATACTCAAACTCGCTGACCGCGGTGCTGGTGCCCGACGGGTATGACGCCGACCGGGTGCGCGATATCATTCTCGATGGCTTCGACATGTCGCTCGGCACCGGGCTCGGCAAGATGAAGGGCAAGATCTTCCGCATCGGCCATCTCGGGCATTTCAACGATCTGATGCTGTGCGGGACGCTGTGCGGCGTCGAGATGGGGC
>DATHHZ010000231.1:0-2883 GCA_035316965.1 Burkholderiales bacterium
ACCGCGGCTATGAGCGAACCGGGGAATTCACTCGTGAGTTTGGCGGAGGGCGCTCATTTGCGCATCACCTTTTCCGAAGGCGTCAGCGCCTCGATGAACGCGGGGCGGGAGAACAGGCGCTCCGCGTACTTCATGAGCGGCGCCGCCGCCTTGGGCAGGGTCACGCCGTAGTAGTCGAGCCGCCACAAGAGCGGACTGATCGCCACGTCGAGCATCGAGAACTCGTCTCCCAGCATGTACTTCTGCTTGGTGAACACCGGCGCCATCTGCGTGAGCTGGTCGGCAACGTGTTGGCGAGCGCGGTCCTGCTGTTTCTGGTTGCCGTTCTCGAGCGCTTCGATGTGGGAAAAGAGCTCCACTTCGAACTGGAACAGAAATAACCGCGCACGCGCGCGCATCACCGGATCCGCAGGCATGAGCTGCGGATGGGGGAAGCGCTCGTCGATGTACTCGTTGATGATGTTCGCTTCGTAGAGGATCAGGTCGCGCTCGACCAGCACCGGCAGCCGGTTGTAGGGGTTCATCACCGCGATGTCTTCCGGCTTGTTGTACATGTCCACATCGATGATTTGAAAGTCCATGCCCTTTTCGTACAGCACGATGCGGCAGCGCTGCGAGAACGGGCAGGTGGTTCCGGAGTAGAGATTCATCATGTTTGCTTGCCTTGTCGCCGAATTCGAATCGATGTGCAGATGAAAAAGGCGCAGGCGCCGAGCGCGCCGCGCCTCCTGGACGGTTTCTCTCAATGCACGTCTTTCCAGAACTCCTTGTAAAGGAGGTACGTGAGCACGAGCAGCACCAAAAGGACCAGCATCACGACATAGCCGACCTGCTTGCGCGTGAGCTGATTGGGCTCGGACATCCAGGTCATGAAGTTGACCAGATCGCGAACCATGATGTCGTAGTCGATCTGGGAGAGCGATCCCGCTGTTTCGGTCCTGATCGTCTTGAGTATGAAGCGCTCCCCGTCCTTGCCGGCCTGATCAGGAGTCAGCACATCGATTTTCCAGGCGTTCTTCTGCTGCCTGCCGATCGCTTCCGCCTGCTCCATGTTCCTGAACTTCCGCTCCACCTGCACCTGTTGCCCGGAGAGCGTCCACAGCACGTGCGGCATGGCGACGCGCTCGAACACCATGTTGTTCCATCCGGTCGCCGACTCAGGATCCCGGTAGAAGCTTCGCATGTACGTATACAGCCAGTCCGGGCCGCGAGCGCGGGCGATCACCGACAGGTCCGGGGGCGCCGTGCCGAGCCATTCCTTTGCGTCCTTCCTCGTCATGGCGACGTTCATCAGCTCCCCGATCTTGTCGGCCGTGAAGAGCAGGTTGTCCTTGACTTGCTGTTCGGTGAGCCCGAGATCGAGCAGCTTGTGATAGCGCATCATCCCCGCCGAGTGACAGTTCAGGCAGTAGTTGACGAAGCTGCGGGCGCCCGATTGCAGGCTCGCGACATCGCGCGGGTCGATCGGCGCCGAATCGAGCCTGACCGCTTCCTCCGCAGCGAGCGCAAGCGGAACGGCGAGCGCAAGCAGGGCGATGAGCGTTTTCATTTCCAGGTGACCCTCTGCGGCTCGGGGCGGGTGGTATCCATCTTCGAATACCACGGCATGAGGAAGAAGAACAGGAAGTACACCGCCGTGCCGACCTGCGCCGCGAGCGTGCGCCCCTCGGTCACGGATTCGGTGCCGAGATAGCCGAGTAGGAAGAACACGATCACGAAGAGCGTGAGCGCCGTCTTGGTGACCGGCCCCTTGTATCGGATCGACCTGACCGGGCTCCGGTCGAGCCAAGGCAGGAAAAAGAAGATCATCACCGAGGTTGCCATCAACACAACGCCCCAGACCTTTGCGTCCAGGTTCAGGAGGCCGGCGAGCAACACGATCGCGATCACGCCGACGGCTATCCTCGCTGTGCTTTTCTTCATGCTCCAAACGAGAAGAAGCGCGAATGCGACCACGCCTGGAGCGAGCACCCACAATACGAACTCATCGGTCGTGGCGCGCAGGATCGAGTAGTACGGTGTGAAGTACCACACGGGCGCGATGTGCGCCGGGGTCTTCAGCGGATCAGCGGGGATGAAATTGTTGTGCTCGAGAAAATAGCCGCCGGCCTCCGGCGCAAAGAACACGACGATCGAGAAAGCGATGAGAAGGACCACCACGCCAAAGGTGTCCTTCACGGTGTAATAGGGGTGAAACGGAATGCCGTCGAGCGGCTTTCCGGTCTTGGGATCCTTTACGTTCTTGATCTCGACGCCATCGGGGTTGCTCGAACCGACCTCGTGCAGCGCGAGCAGGTGGGCGACAACGAGCGCGAGGAGCGCCAGCGGCACAGCGATCACGTGGTACGCGAAAAAACGGTTGAGCGTCGCGTCTGACACCACGAAATCGCCGCGAATCCAGATCGCGAGGTCCGGTCCGATCAGGGGAATCGCATCGAAGAGGTTCACGATCACCTGCACGCCCCAGTAGGACATCTGGCCCCAGGGAAGCAGGTAGCCGAAGAAGGCCTCGGCCATCAGGCACAGGAAGATCAGCATGCCGAAGATCCAAAGAAGCTCGCGCGGCTTGCGGTACGAGCCGTAGAGCATCGCGCGGAACATGTGCAGATACACGCAGATGAAGAAGAAGGAGGCGCCCGTCGAGTGCATGTAGCGGATCCACCAGCCCCAGGGCACCTCGCGCATGATGTACTCGACTGACGCGAACGCCTGAGCGGCGTCCGGCTTGTAATTCATGGTGAGGAAGATTCCGGTGACGATCTGGATCACCAGCACGAAGAGCGCGAGCGACCCGAAGTAGTACCAGAAATTGAAATTCTTCGGCGCGTAATACTCGGAAAGGTGCTTGCGCCAGGTCTCGACCAGCGGAAAGCGCTGATCGAT
>DATHHZ010000232.1:0-3582 GCA_035316965.1 Burkholderiales bacterium
ACCGGGCTTCCTCCTCGTGCAGCGCGGGAGAGAGGGATTCCTGAATCCCCTCGCCGATCAGGCCGACCAGAAATTTGCTCTTCTCCATCTCAGCCCTGGTAACCCATAAGCCGGGGCAGAAAAAGGGCGAGCCCCGGTATGAAGGTAATCAGCGCAAGTGCGGCGATCATGACGCCGAGAAATGGCATCACCTCGCGCACGATGTCCCGGAGGGGCACCTCCGCGATCTTGACCATCATGAAAAGCAGCAGGCCGTAAGGCGGGGTGCACAGGCCAATCATGATGTTGACGACCGCGATCACTCCGAAATGCACGGGGTCAACGCCCAGCGCCTGCGCGGTGGGGAGGAGAACCGGAACGATGATCAGCAGGATCGTGGTTCCTTCCAGGAAGCAGCCGAGGACCAAAAGGATGAGGTTCGCGAGCAGGAGGAAGGTAAACGGCGTGAGCTCGTGCCCCTTCAGCAGGATGGCGAGCGTCTTGGGTATGTTCTCGACCGTAAGGACGTAGTTGAAAGCCATCGCGGCGGCGATCAGCATGCCGATCGATATCGTGACGCGCGCGCTGGTCACCAGCGATTTGTAGACGCTGCCCCAGGTGACGCCGCGATAGAGGAAAGCGGAAACCAGCAGAGCGTAGAAGGCGGCGAGAGCGGCGGCTTCAGTGGGCGTGGTGATCCCGGAGTAGAGGCAGCCGAGAAGGACCACCGGCATCATCAGCGCGGGCATGGCTTCCCAACTGATGCGCGGAATGTCGCGCAGCGGGACCGGTTTCTCGACCGGGAAATTTCTCCGCCGGGCCGTGAACGCGATCAGGAGCATCTGCGCGATGCCGAGGAGCAGACCCGGGATGACGCCGGCAAGGAACAGGTAGCCGACTGACGTATCGGAGACCAGGGCGTAGATCACCAGCGGGATCGAGGGCGGGATGATGGGCGCGATGACCGAGGACACCGCCGTAAGGGCGGCGGCATACGCCGCCGGGTATTTGCCGTCCTGCGTCATCATTTTCTGCATCAGCTTGCCCGAGCTCGCGGCGTCCGCGAGGGCGGAGCCCGACATGCTGGAGAAGACGATGCTTTGCACGACGTTGACCTGGGCGAGGCCGCCGCGGTAGCGCCCGACGAACGCGTTGCAGAAGCTCAGCAGCCGTTCCGTGATGCTGCCGATGGTCATGAACTCGGCGGCGAGGATGAACAGCGGTATCGCCAGCAGCACGAAGCTCGAGTACATGCCGTTGAGCAGCTGCTCGGCGGCGGTCCCCATATCGAGGCCGGCCAGGAAAAGGTAAAGAACCGATCCGCCGATCATCGCGTGCCCAATCGGCAGCCCGAGCAGGCTGAGAGCCACGATCGCCATGACGCAGAGGGAGAAGGGGCTTGTGGGATTCATAGGCCGGAGCTGACCGTGGTCGAATCGGTGGCTTCGGGATCCTTGCCGCGCAGCAGATGCGACAAGATCCAGAGGTAGCGGACAATCACGGCAACGGCGAAGATCACGTAGATCGCGAACAGCCAGTCGAAGCGGATCTTGAGATAGGACGTTTTTTCAACCTTCATGAAACTGACGTATTTGACCGTAGCCGGGAGCGAGAGGACATACAGGATCACGATCGAGAGCCCGGTGATGATTCCCATGACGCGACGCGTGCGGCGGCCCGCCGCCGAATACAAGAGGTCGAAGCGGATTTCCTCGCTTTCCTTCACGACGAAGGCGGCGCCCCAGAGCACCAGCCACAGCCAGGTGATGACGCTCAGCTCGGAGGTCCAGCCGACCGGGAAGTTGAACAGATACCGGAAAACGATCTGCACCATGAAAGCGACGAACATGACGGCGAGCAGGCCGGCGGCAAAATTCTCCGCGCGGCGCAGCAGCCAGGCTCCGGCTTTGCCGAAGAACGGATTCATTGTTTTGTTTCCCCCAAGACCTGCAGGCCGCCGGCCGCGGGCGCGACCGGCGGGCATACGGGAGTTACTTCATGGCGTTGATCTTCTCGAGCATCCCTTTCGGCCAGTCCTTCGCCTCGTCCGAGCCGAGGTATGTCTTCTGCGCATAGGCGCGGAAGGCATTGACGTTCGGGGCGTAGACTTCGAGACCCTGTTTCCTGAAGCCATCGGCCAACTCCGCTTCGCGCTTCAGGTGCTCGGCCGCGCTCCAGGCGATCGCCTTGTCGGCCGCAGCCTGGAAGGCCTTCTGCTTGGCGGGCGACATGCTCTGCCAGGTTTTCAGGTTGACGCTGAGCAGGTCGTATCCGACGAGGTGCGAGGTCAGCACGATCTGCGACATCACCTCGTAGAACTTCATGTTCTGCACGTTGGGCAGCGGGTTGTCCTGGCCGTCGATGGCGCCGGTCTGCAGCCCCGTATAGACCTCGGCGTAAGCCATGGGCGTGGGATTCGCGCCCAGCGAACGGCCGAGGAGCTGCCAGGCATCCCCGGGCGGCATCCTGAGCTTGACGCCGGCCATGTCGGCAGGCGTGGAGATCTTCTTCTTCCGCTTCAGGCCGACCTGCCGGGTGCCGAAGAACGTCGGCCCGAGGATTTTCACCTTGACCTCGTCCTCGACCATCTTCTTCATCTGCGCGCCGAGATCGCTGGCAAAGAAGGAGTTCAGATGGTTGGCGTCGCGGAACAGGTACGCCGAAGTCAGGATCGACCATGCCGGGATCTGCTTGGAAATATCCTGCGGCGCGATATTGCCCATCTCCAGGTTATCGCGCTGCAGGGCGACCAGCTCCGTGCCCTGCTTGAACAAGGTCCCGTTGTAGAAAGGCTCCACTTTGAAATCACGCTCGACCTCCTTCGCGAACATCTGGATCATTCCCGCGCGGATGTCCTTGTCGGAAAACACCGCCGCGAAGCGGATGGTGGGGTTGGCTTGCGCCCAGGCAGGCACCATTTGCGCAGCAGCGAGGGCGGCAGCTGCTTTCAGCGCCGAACGACGATCGATCTTGAAGTCCATGTCAACCTCCTCCTATGAAGGATATATGCGACTAACTCGCCCCTGTTTCAGTTTCGCGCCGATTCGATGACTTCCTCGGGCGCATCGAGGTATTTCTGCGCCGCCATGAGCGCCAAGCGGACGTATTCCTCCGCGCCAATGAGCCGCGAAAGCGAAACCCGGGGGATCTCCAGCGCGTAGGGAATGCCCGGAGGGAGGCAGGCAAGGATTTCGCGGACGCCTAGGCCGCCTTCCCCGGGGAACAGTCGCTCGAACCGCGCGGCGTGGATCACCTCGTCCCGGGTCTTCGGCGCTTGCGCCGGTGCGTCGCAGACCTGGGCGTAGCGAAACCACTCGCAGGGCAGCTTCCTGAGTTCCTCCAGGCTTGAGCCGGAGCGGGCGAAATGCAGCGTATCGACCAAGATGCCGGCATTGGGCCGGCGCACCTCGCGCAGCACGCCTGTGGCTCCCGCCAGATCCGGAGTCTGCGTCCACGACACGAACTCGAGATCGATTCCGAGCCCTAGCGGCCGGGCGAGATCGCACAGCGCGGCGAAGCGATCGGCGGCGCGGTTGAATTCCGGATCGGGCAACTGGGTTAGGACGTGAGCCGCTCCAAGCTCGGCGCCCGCCTCCAGAAGAG
>DATHHZ010000233.1:0-5119 GCA_035316965.1 Burkholderiales bacterium
ATGAATTTCGCGCCGCGCCTGATGATGCGGCTCGAGGATCTGCCCGCCACGGGCCTGGTGCAGCCCGGAAGCCGCATCAACTATCAGCTGCTTGCCGCGGGCGAGCGTGAAGGAATCCGGCAGTTCGAGCAATGGGCGAGGGCGCACCTGGGGCGGGGCGAGCGCGTCGACAGCCTGGATAACGCGCGGCCCGAGGTGCGCGCAGGCCTCGATCGCGCCCAGAGCTTCCTCGGGCTCACTGCCATGCTTGCCGTCGTCTTGTCCGCGGTGGCGATCGCGCTCGGCACGCGGCGCTACACGCAGCGGCATCTCGACGGCTACGCCGTGATGCGCTGTCTGGGCGCGTCGCAATCGCAGCTCTTCGCCTTGTTCGCCTGGGAGTTTCTGGTGCTCGCGCTCGCCGCCTCGCTTATGGGCTGCGCCCTCGGCTTCGTCGTGCAGAACGTGGTCGCCTGGTGGCTGGCGGCCCTGATACCGGGCACCTTGCCGCCACCGGGCCTCTCGCCTGTTTTGCAGAGCGCCGCAACAGGGCTGGTGCTGTTGCTCGGGTTTGCCTTGCCGCCTCTGCTCCAGCTCAAGGATGTGCCGGCGCTGCGCGTGATCCGGCGCGACGTCGGCCCTCCGAGGCAAGGGGCGCTCGCTGTATACATAGTGGGACTGGCTGCGGTGTTCGGGCTGCTTCTCTGGCAGGCGGGCGAGTTGAAGCTCGCGAGCTACGTGTTCGGGGGCTTTGCTGCCGCGTTCGGAATCTTTGCGGCGATCGGCTACGGCGCTTTGCAATTGATCGGACGGCTCGGCCGGACCGGCAGCGTCTCCTGGCGTTATGGTTTGGCGAACCTCCTGCGGCGCCCGCGTGCCAACGCCGTGCAGATCGTGGCGATCGCGGTGGGACTCACTGCGATCCTGCTGCTCACCATGATCCGGGGCGATTTGCTCGATGCCTGGCGCGGGCGGCTCCCGCCGGACGCGCCCGACCGGTTTCTCGTCAACATCCAGCCCGAGCAGCGACAGCCTCTGATCGAATTCCTCGAGCGCAACGGCGTGAAGGGGCCGCAGACCTTCCCCATGGTGCGCGCACGGCTGGTCGCGATCAACGGAAAGCCGGTGGGTGCGGAGGATTTTTCGGAGGAGCGCGCGAAGCGGCAGATCGAGCGCGAGTTCAATCTCACCTTTCTTCCCGTGTTGCCGCCCGAGAACAAGGTCACCGAGGGGGCCTGGTTCGGCCCCGAGGATCTCTCACGCGGCGCGATCTCGATCGAGCACTGGATCGCCGAACGCTTCGGCATCCGGATCGGAGACACACTCGAATTCGTTTCTGCCGGAACGAGCTTCTCGGCGCCGGTCACGAGCGTGAGAAAGCTCGACTGGGATTCGATGCGCCCGAATTTCTTCTTCATCACCACCCCGGCGTTGCTCGAAGACTTCCCGGCGAGCTACATCGCGAGCTTTCATGCGCCTGCAGGCGATGCGCTCCTGACCTTGCGCCTCTCGCAGGCGTTTCCCAACCTCACCGTAATCGACGTGAGCGTGATCCTGCGGCAGGTGCAGTTTGTGATGGATCAGTTGATCGGGGCGGTGCAGCTGGTGTTCCTGTTCGCGCTCGGCGCCGGCGTGCTGGTGCTGTACGCGGCGCTGCTCGCGACCCAGGACGAGCGCACGCACGAGGCGGCGGTAATGCGCGCGCTCGGGGCGAGCCGCGCCCAGGTCCTCGCCGCCCAGCGCGCCGAGTTCGCCGTGCTCGGCGCGATCGCGGGTCTGCTCGGCTCGCTCGGCGCGACCGCGATCGGCTGGACGCTCGCGACGCGCGTGTTCCAGCTCGATTTCATCTGGAACGGCTGGATCTGGCTCGCCGGCCCCGCTCTCGGGCTCGCCTGCATCGTCTTGAACGCCTGGGCGGGCGCGCGCGCGGCCTTGAGCCGCCCGCCGATGGCGGCGCTGCGCGAGGTCATTTGAGTGAGAGCCGGCGTTACAATGGCCCATGGCTGAAATCGCGCTCATCGTCGCCGCCACGAGCCTGGCCGTTCTCGTCTGGCTCGCACTAGGCTTTGCCCGCTTGCGGAGCTCGCTCAAAGACCCCGTCGCCGCCGTTGCGCCGCTCCTGGAAGAGAAGCACCGTGCGATGCTCACCGATCTGCACATCGGGCTCACCCAGCAGGGCGACCGGCTCGGACGCCACCTCACCGATTCGAGCGAGCGGCTCTCCGCCAAGATCGACCAGCGCCTGGACCAGATCGCGGGCAAGGTCGACGAGCGCCTCGACGAGGGTTTCAAGAAAACCAACGAGACCTTCGTCAACGTCATGCAGCGCCTGGCGACGATCGACGAGGCGCAGAAAAAGATCGAGAGCCTGACGGGCAGCGTCGTGAGCCTGCAGGAGCTGCTCGGGGACAAGCGTTCGCGCGGTGCCTTTGGCGAGGTCCAGCTCGAGGCGCTGGTGAGGAACATGCTGCCGCCCATGGCGTTCGAGCTGCAGTACACGCTTTCCAACGGCATGCGCGTCGATTGCGCGCTGCACCTTCCGCCGCCCACCGGATTGGTGACGGTCGACTCGAAGTTTCCCCTGGAGAACTATCACCGCATGTTCGACCGCGAGGTGGATGAATCGGAGCGCACGCTTGCGCGGAGGCAGTTCAGGGCGGACATCAGGAAGCACGTCGACGACATCGCGAGGAAATACATCATCGCGGGTGAAACGTCGGATGGCGCGGTGATGTTCATCCCGGCGGAAGCCGTGTTTGCCGAGATCCACGCCTATCACGCCGAAGTGGTCGAGTACGCCAATGCGAAGCGCGTTTGGATCGTCTCCCCGACTACGCTGATGGCGGTGCTGAACACCGCGCGCGCGGTGCTGAAAGACGTCGAGACGCGCCGGCATATCCACATCATCAAGGAGGAGCTGGGAAAGCTCGGCTTGGATTTCCAGCGCTTCGACGAGCGCATGAAGAAGCTCGCCGACCACATCCGCCAGGCGCACGAGGACGCCGAGGACGTGCAGGTCTCCAGCCGCAAGATCACGCAGCGCTTCCAGCAGATCGAAGCCGCGGAAATCGAGGAGAAGCCCTCGGCCAATGTGGTGCGGCTAGAGCCGGACAGGAAGTGATTCGAGGCCATGAAATGACCCAGACCACCGCGCACGCCCGCTGCCAAGCTCTGCTCGAAGTGATGCGCAACCGGCACACGACGCGCCAGTTCGATCCCGGTTGCATCGTGCCGCGCGAGCACTACGATCTCATCCTCGAAGCCGCGCGCCATGCCCCCTCGGGCGCTAACGCGCAGCCCTGGCATTACATCATCGTCACCGATCCTGGAACGAAGAAAAAGATCGCCGACTATTTCGTAGAGGAGCAGCGGCGCCGCGCCAAGCTCAAGATGAAGTTTCCCACGCCGAACTACCGCGGGCTGGAGACGGCACCCGGGATGATCGTGGTGGTCGCGGACTTCCGCTTCACTCGCGCCTTTCCAGTGCTCATGGACGGCAGCGATCTCGACCGCCAGTACCACGAGAACGCCGAGCGCATCCTTCTGCAGAGCGTGGCGGCTTCGACCATGTCCGCGCATCTCGCCGCGGCCGCTCTCGACTACAACGTATGGTGGGTGACGGCAATCGGTCAGGAGACCGCGCAGAAGGCCATGCGCCCGCTGCTCGGCGTACCGGAGGAGCTCTCGATCATCGACATCTTCTGCTTCGGCCCCGCGGCGAAGGCGCCTTACAAGCGCTGGAAGAAGAAGCTCGATGAGATCCGCAGCTGGGACTGGTTCGACATGAAGCAATTCATGACTCTCGATCAGATCAACGAATGGATCAAGGAGACGCGGCACAAGGTGATGTACCGCGACGAGTCGAAGATCGATTAGGGCAGCTGAAAAAAATGCCCGCAACTCGCGTCGCGGGCATTTCAGGAGATCGTCGCGGTTCTACGCGGCGCTTCTCGAACGAGCACCGAACGTCGGCCGCTCGCTGCCGTCAATCGTCATGGCCGATTCGCCTGATCACAGGCCCTCAGCCCCGTGTCGTTGTTGATCACCGTGCTGGCCCGCCGCACAGCACGTTAGCTTACACTGCGATGGCTGCGCAACCGCCTCAACCTCAGATAAGAATTGCGGAGCGATCCGTAAGAACGCGTGGGCGTTGTTGCGATGGTCAAGGGGGCGGCCGAAGCCGCCCCCTGACTAACTTAAGTCTGCCTAGTCGTCCTGTTCGCTGTCCGGATCCCTCTCGCCTACCCGGCAGATCTTCCAGACTACGCCCGTCCCAGGAATCTGGAGGAGCGGTCCGTTGTTTGCGCCCCGGAACTTGCTGTCCGGGTCGGACTGGCCAAAGTCGCGCACCGCCCCGTAATCCACGAGGTAAGCGCAGTCGTCAGGCCCGAACTTGAGATCCACGGGGCGATTGATCCCGTGAATCTGCCCCACGAACGCCTGCTCGAATGTGCTGTTGTGGGCAAACCGCTGGAGCTGGAGCTGGAGCGGCTCACCCGGGCGGCTGAAGTTGATGAGCTGGACGTCGTGCCCCTCTTCCGGGGTGCCATTGGATTTCGAGAACCCGAAGTCCCCTTCGCGGCCGGCTAGGGCCGCACCGCGCTTGACCGGGCCGTGGACAAAGGAATTGGGCACGAAGTCAAGCCCGACAATTGCGACGTCCGCCGGCTCAAGGGCCAAGGGCGCCGTGATTGGCTGGGGTGGGAACGCGAGAACGGGTGGCACCGGCTTACCGACGACGGCGGCCGGATTGTCGTCGCCGGGGCCCCCGACAGGGTTGAAAACCGCCTGAGTTGAATCCAGGAAGCCGAACCGATCCGGCCACCCGTGGTAATCCGGGCTGCCATCGCGATTCTGCTGGGCGAGGTGCAGGCGGTCCGGGGAGTTGTTGGTCGGCCGCGCGCCCCGCTCGTCTTCGCCGTTCTCGGTGACAAACAGCCCGCCCTTCAGGGCATGGTTGTCCGGCGCGAACCGAATGCCGTACGGGTTCCGGTACCCCCACGAGAAGGGCTCGATGGTGGACTTCGGGATTGCGGCGTTGACTTTCGCTCTCAAGATGGCGCCGTCGCAGATTCCTCGCCCGGTCGCGCTCTCGAACGCCGTCACGGTCGCTCCAGGGCGTCTCGTGTTGAAGGGCGAG
>DATHHZ010000234.1:0-6884 GCA_035316965.1 Burkholderiales bacterium
TCCTCGATGACGCCCTGCTCGTTGACCCGGATCTGCAGCTTCATCACGTCGCCGCAGGCCGGCGCGCCGACCATGCCGGTGCCGATGTGCTCGTCCGCCTTGTCGAAAGAGCCGACGTTGCGCGGGTTCTCGTAATGATCCAGTACCTTGTTGCTGTATGCCATGGTGTTGCTCCTTGGTTTTGCCGACTTCCTCAATACTCAATGTGCCGCCCACTGCACGGTATTCAAGTCCACGCCCTCTTTGTACATTTCCCACAGTGGGGAAAGCTCGCGCAGCTTGCCGATCTTGGCCCGCAGGAGCCTGACGGCGTAGTCGATCTCCTCTTCGGTGGTGAAGCGCCCGATCGTGAAACGAATCGAGCTGTGGGCGAGCTCGTCCGAGCGTCCGAGCGCCCGCAAAACATACGAGGGCTCGAGGCTCGCCGAAGTGCAGGCTGAGCCCGAGGACACCGCCACGTCCTTGATCCCCATGATCAGAGATTCGCCCTCTACGAAGTTGAAGCTGACGTTGAGGTTTCCCGGTATGCGCCGCTGCATGTCGCCGTTGACGTACACCTCTTCCATGTCCTTGAAGCCGGCGAGCAGCCGGTCGCGCAAGCTTCGAATGCGCTCGCTCTCCGCCGCCATCTCGAGCTTCGCGATGCGGAACGCCTCGCCCATGCCGACGATCTGGTGGGTCGGGAGCGTCCCCGAGCGCAAGCCCCGCTCGTGGCCGCCGCCGTGGATCTGCGGCTCGATGCGCACGCGCGGCTTCCTGCGCACGTACAGCGCGCCGATGCCCTTCGGGCCGTATACCTTGTGCGCGGTCACCGTCAAAAGATCCGCTTTCAGCTTCTGCAAGTCGATCGGGATCTTTCCGGCGGCCTGCACCGCGTCGCAGTGGAAGATGATGCCTTTCGAGCGGCAGATGTCGCCGATCTCGGCGATCGGCTGGATCACGCCGATCTCGTTGTTCACCATCATCACCGACACGAGGACGGTGTCGGGGCGGAGGGCCGCCTTGAATTTTTCCAGGTCGAGCAGCCCGTTCTGCTCCGGATCGAGGTAAGTCGCTTCGAACCCCTGGCGCTCGAGCTCGCGCACCGTGTCGAGCACTGCCTTGTGCTCGGTCTTCATCGTGACGATGTGCTTGCCTTTGCCCCTGTAGAAATTCGCCGCGCCTTTGATGGCGAGGTTGTTGCCTTCGGTCGCGCCGGAAGTCCAGATGATCTCTTTCGGATCGGCATTGAGGAGCGCCGCGACGTGCTCGCGCGCCTCCTCCACCGCCTTCTCCGCCTCCCAGCCGAAAGCGTGCGACCGGCTCGCCGCATTGCCGAACTGCTCGGTGAGGAAGGGAATCATCTTCTGCGCCACGCGTGGGTCCACCGGCGTGGTCGCGGAATAGTCGAGGTAGATCGGAAATTTCATGTCGTGCGCGCCCCGCTCAGGCCGACGCCGCGGTTTCCTTGCCGCGTTTATCCTGGAGCACGCTCACCGATTCCTTGCGTGTCGCCTGCTGCGCGACGAGGTCGGAGAGCTTCACCGAATCCAGGTACTCGTACATCTTGTCGTTCAGCTTCGCCCACAGGTCGTGGGTCATGCAGCGCTGCTCGTCGTGGCAGTTCTCCTTGCCGCCGCACTGCGTCGCGTCGAGCGGCTCGTCCACCGCCGTGATGATGTCCGCGACCGACACTCTTTCGAGACCGCGCGCGAGCGTGTAGCCTCCGCCGGGCCCGCGAACGCTGTCGACCAGCGTGTGGCGCCGCAACTTGCCGAAAAGCTGCTCCAGATACGAGAGCGAGATGCTCTGCCGCTGGCTGATGCCGGCGAGCGTCACCGGACCCTTGCCGCCGTGCATGGCGAGGTCCAGCATCGCGGTCACTGCGAATCGTCCTTTGGTCGTCAGTCTCATGGTTGCACCCTGAAGGGACTCCGAATACCCGATGAATTCGCTCAAGTATACCCAATCCCGAGGGAATTAATCAACTATTTGTTGACCACCTTGGGCCCCAGGCGAAGCTGCTTGTCTTCGCGCTCCGTCTGAAGGTCTTCAATCTGATTCAGAATCAACTCGATACGCTTATCCATCTCAACGCTGTGATCGAGTAGGCCCTGCACCGCCTTGGCCAATGGGTCATCCTCCGCCTTGGAAGTCACGGCGTAGGCGGAGAATCCCAGCTTCGCCGCCTTCTCCTCGCGGGTCTTATCCTGCTCGTCGAGAATGATCCGCGCCGGGGTCCCCACCGCGGTCGCGCCGGCGGGAACGTCTTTCACGACCACGGCGTTCGAACCGATTTTCGCGCCCTCCCCGATGACGATGGGCCCGAGCACCTTCGCCCCCGCACCGATGACGACCCCCTGCCTGAGCGTCGGGTGGCGCTTGCCTTTGTTCCACGAGGTCCCGCCGAGCGTCACGCCGTGGTACAGAGTGCAGTCATCGCCCAGCTCTGCGGTCTCGCCGATCACCACCCCCATGCCGTGGTCGATGAACACGCGCCGGCCGATTTTCGCGCCCGGATGAATCTCGATGCCGGTGAGAAAACGCGAGATGTGCGACACGAAGCGGGCGAGCCAGCGCATCCTCATGCGCCACAGCCAGTGCGCCAAGCGATGAATCAGGAGCGCGTGAAAACCGGGATAGCAGGTAAGGACTTCCCAGGTCGAACGCGCCGCCGGGTCGCGTTCGAATACGCAGGCTATGTCTTCGCGAATTCGGGTAAACATCGGGATTCCAGAGGACCGATGCCCGGCATTATCTGAAACCTTAGTGAATTGGTCAACTATTTCCTGGGTGCACCCGTGTCGTCCCAGGCCGCGAGCATGCCCCGCAGAATGTTGACCTCCACTGTCTCCAGCCGCGCCTTCGCGAACAGCCGCCGCAAGCGATCCATGAGCCTGCGCGGAGCGCGCGGGTGCAGATAGCCGTTCGCGCACAGGCTGCGCTCGAGATGCGCAAAGAGTTTCTCGATCTCCTCGTGGGTCGCGTACCCCTTCTTCGCGGGTACGGCGGGCGGGTCGAGCGCGGCCATGCGCAACTCGTAGGCGATCACCTGCACCGCTTGGGCGAGGTTCAGGGAAGCGTATTCCGGATTGGCGGGAATGCGCGCAAGGGCGCTGCACCGCATGATTTCCTTGTTCGAGAGGCCGACGGTTTCGTTGCCGAAGACGATTGCGACCTCGTCCCTTCGTGCCGCGCTCAAGAGCTCGCGCGCCGCGGCGCGCGCCTCGAGCAACGAATGCGACAGCCCGCGTGCACGCGCGCTCAAAGCCACGGAGTACGTCGTTCCGGCGAGCGCCTCCTCCAGACTCGCGCACGCGCGCGCGGACTCGAGGACATCGAGCGCACCGGAGGCCATGGCCCGCGCCTCCGGATGGGGAAAGCACTTCGGCCCCACCAGGCGGAGCTGCGTGATGCCCATGGTCTTCATGGCGCGCGCCGCGGCGCCGATATTGCCGGGATGCGAAGGTCGCAGTAGAACGACGCGGATTCGAGACAGCGGGCCGCCGGCTTTCATACTAGAATCCCGCGTTCAGCGGCACCGCTCTTTTGAATTCCCGGACGAAAAAATGCACCCGATGCTCGGAATCGCGGTCAGGGCCGCGCGGCGGGCCGGCGCGATCATCAATCGCGCCGCGCGCGACGTGGATTTGCTGCCGGTAACACGCAAGCGGCACAACGATTTCGTCACCGAGGTGGACAAGGCCGCGGAACACGCGGTTATCGAGATACTGCACCGCGCCTATCCGGACCATGCGATTCTAGCAGAGGAGTCCGGCGCCTCCGCCGGGAACGCGGGCGAGTCCGAGTACACCTGGATCATCGATCCGCTCGACGGCACGACCAATTTCATCCACGGCTTTCCTCAGTACGCGGTCTCGGTCGCCTTGCGGCACAAGGGCGTTCTCACGCAAGCGGTGATTTACGATCCGACTGACAACGAGTTGTTCACGGCGACGCGCGGCCGCGGTGCCTACCTGAACGAGCGGCGCATCCGCGTCTCCAAGCGCGTGCAACTCAGCGAGGCGCTGATCGGCACCGGTTTCCCCTTTCGCGATCTCCAGAGCCTCGACGAATATCTCGCCATGTTCCGCGAGTTCACGGTTCGCACGGCCGGCCTTCGCCGCGCGGGCGCCGCGGCCCTCGACATCGCCTACGTGGCCGCGGGAAGGCTCGACGGATTCTGGGAAATGGGCCTTTCGCCCTGGGACATGGCGGCAGGCGCCCTGCTCGTGCAGGAGGCCGGGGGCCTGGTCGGAGATTTTCGCGGCGACTCGGGCTACGTCGATTCGGGCCGCATCGTCTGCGGCAACCCGAAAATCTTCGCTCAAATGCTTCAAGTCATCGGGCCGCTCGCCGCGAAGTAGGCGTGGTTCCCCAGTCCATGCACCGCCTGCTCCGCATCCTCGTCGCGGGCTCGATCCTGTGGGGTCTGCCCGCTCACGGCGCCGAGCTGCGCATCGGCCTCGCCGCGGACGTCACCTCGATGGACCCGCACTTCCTCGGCATCGCGCCGAACATCAACATGGCCTGGCACGTGTTCGACGCGCTCACCCACGTGGACGAGGACGCGCGCCTCATTCCTGGCCTCGCTGTCTCCTGGCGGGCGGTCGACGCGACCACCTGGGAGTTCAGGCTGCGACGGGGCGTGCGCTTCCACGACGGGACCGAGCTCACCGCGGAGGACGCGGTGTTCTCGATCGAGCGCACCTTCCAGGTTCCCAACGGCCAGTTCCGGACCTTCACGCAGCGCATCGTCGGCAAAGAGGCCCTGGACGCGCACACGCTCCGGCTGAAGACTGCGACGCCCTACGCAATGGTGCCCTACGATCTCAATTCGGTGTTCATCGTTTCGAGGAAGGCCGCGGCCCGCTCGGGGCCGGAGGATTTCGACTCGGGCAAGGCGATGATCGGCACTGGTCCTTTCAGGTTCGTGCGCTTCGCGCGCGGCGACCGCGTCGAGCTCGCCCGCAACGACGACTATTGGGGAGCGAAGTCGGCCTGGGAGAAGGTCTCTTTCCGCATCGTGCCCACCGACCCGGCGCGACTCGCCGGCCTCCTCTCCGGAGACCTCGACGCGATCGAGCAGGTCCCCACTGCGGACCTGCCGCGCATCCGGCGCGACGCCAGGCTGCAGACGGCGCAAAAGGTCTCGTGGCGCACGATTTTCTTCCACCTCGATCAGCAGCACGACCGTGCGCCCGGGCTCGCCGACAAAGCCGGCAGGTCTCTGGCACGCAATCCCTTCCGCGACCTCCGGGTGCGGCGCGCGCTCTCCAAGGCCATCAACCGGCAGGCGATCTCAGAGCGTCTCATGGACGGGGCGGCGTTGCCGGCCTCGAACCTCGTCTCGCCGCCCGTGTTCGGATACGCGCCGGACCTGAAGCCCGAGCCCTACGATCCCGACGGGGCGAAGAGGCTGCTCGCCGAAGCGGGATATCCCGACGGATTCGCGATGACGCTTTCCGCGACCAACAACCGCTACGTCAACGACGAGCAGATCGCGCAGGCCGTGGCGCAGATGCTCGCGCGCGTCGGCGTCCGCGCGCGCGTCGAGGTGTTCCCGATCAATGCCTATCTGCCGAAAGCACGCAAGCACGAATTCGCCTTCGCCATGCTCGGTTGGGGCTCGTTCTCGGGAGACCTCGCGTTGCGCACACTCGTTGCCACTCCGAACCCCGAAAGAGGATTCGGAGCATGGAATTGGTCGGGCTACTCCAACCCGAAGGTGGACGAGCTGCTGGAGCGAGGCTTCGCGAGCGTCGACGAAAAGCGCCGCGAAGCGCTCGCACGCGAGGCGATGCGGCTTGCCATGCGGGATTACGCCGTGATTCCGTTGCATCATCAGATCGCCACCTGGGCGATGCGAAAACCGCTCGCGTACGCGCCGCGCACCGACGAATTCACCTTCGCGCACCGCTTCCAGGCCCGTTAAGCGCGGATGCTTTCCCACATCGTTCGCCGCGTACTGCAGAGTTTCGGCGTGCTCGCAGTGATGTCGCTGCTGGTGTTCGCCGCCGTATACGCCGTCGGCAACCCGATGGACATCCTCGTCAACCCGCAGTCCGACCAAGATGAGATCGCGCGCGCCACCGCCGCGCTGGGCCTCGACCGGCCGCTCCTCGAGCAGTACTTCATCTTCATCAAGCACGCCTCAACCGGAGACCTCGGAAGATCATTCGCCTTCAACGTTCCGGCGATCGGCCTGATCCTCGAGCGCATGCCCGCGACGCTCGAGCTGGCGACCGCGGCGATGCTGATCGCGGTGCTGCTCGGAATCCCTCTCGGGCTCTGGGCGGGCCTGAAGCCCCGATCGGCCGCCGGCAGGACCATCATGGCGGGCTCGATCCTGGGGTTCTCGCTTCCGACTTTCTGGGTAGGGCTCATGCTCATCATGGTGTTCTCGGTATGGCTCGGCTGGCTGCCGACGTCGGGCCGCGGAC
Source organism: Burkholderiales bacterium (assembly GCA_035316965.1). GTDB lineage: Bacteria > Pseudomonadota > Gammaproteobacteria > Burkholderiales > SG8-39 > VBDM01. Next base: position 6,423 of record DATHHZ010000234.1, read on the forward strand.
CGACCACGAATCTCATCGGAATCCCGGTGAGCTTTCTCACGCTCGAGGGCCTGCGCCACCTCGCCCTGCCTGCCGCGAACCTGGCGCTGTTCAATGTGTCCCTTCTCATCCGGCTGACCCGCTCGGGAACGCGCGAAGCCTTGCAGCAGGACTACGTGCGGTTCGCGCGGGCCAAGGGCCTGACCGAGACGCGCATCGTCGGCGTCCACGTGCTCAGGAACGTGCTCGTTCCCGTCGTCACGGTTGCGGGCGTGGAGTTCGGCTCGGTGATCGCGTTCGCCGTCGTCACCGAGTCGATATTCGCGTGGCCCGGAATGGGGAAGCTCCTGATCGATTCGATCAACGTGCTCGACCGGCCGGTGATCGTCGGCTATCTGTGCATCGTCGTGACGCTGTTCGTTGCCATCAACCTTTTCGTCGACCTGCTCTACTCGTGGCTCGATCCGCGAGTGCGTCCCGGGG
>DATHHZ010000235.1:0-6423 GCA_035316965.1 Burkholderiales bacterium
ATCGTTCCTCACCGACCGGGACACGCTTATCTCGGCGGATCGCCTGGGCGACAGCTTCCGCAGATTCGAGCAGCAGGCCGATGTAGCGCCCGGAATACAGATGAAATCATGCGAGATCAAGACCTCGCTCTTCGCAGCGACCGATGCGGCGGGGATTCCGGACGGCATTGCGGTCGAGCTTGCGGACATTTTGGGAGGCGACGTGGATTTCCACCGCGATTTGCGCCGCGGTGACCGTTTCGGGGTCGTTTTCGAAACTTTCCACCACGGCGGCCAAACGATCAGATCCGGGCGAGTGCTCGCGGCCGAATTCTCCAGCCAAAGGAAGACCTACCGCGCGGTGTGGTTTCAGGATCCCTGGGGAAGGGGCGGCTATTACACCCCAGACGGTGAGAACCTGCGCAAGGTATTTCTACGCTCGCCGCTCGAATTCTCGCGTATTACCTCGGGATTCGGCCTGCGCCGCCATCCGATTTTCCAGCAGTGGCGAGCGCATCAGGGAGTCGACTATGGAGCCCCGGTCGGAACAAGGGTCAAGTCAACCGGTGACGGTGTCGTGTCGTTCGCGCGACGGCGGAACGGGTACGGAAACCTCATCGTGATCAGGCACCACGCGGGATACAGCACGTACTACGCGCACTTGAGGAATTTCGCGCTAGGGTTGAGGGCGGGTAGCCGCGTCGTCCAAGGCGAAATCATCGGCTACGTCGGGCAAACCGGCTGGGCCAGCGGCGCACATCTTCATTACGAATTCCATCTCCACAACCAGAACCGCAATCCGCTGACCATGGCTTTCCCGGCCGCGCAGCCGATTCTCGCGATCGAACTGGCGGCATTCAGGCGTGCCGCCGAGCCGCTCATCGCGCGACTGGATCTTTTGAAAAACGGCGACCTCGCGCTGCTCGAGTGAGCGGTTCCACGAGATCAGCGTCTTCCGAGATCAACATCGGTTTGATGTCGGGCACGAGTCTGGACGGCGTCGATGCGGTCCTCGTCGACCTGCGGGGCCGACCTTTTCTTCTGGGCGCCGCGTTTCTACGGTATCCGAAGAGCTTGAAAGCCATTCTGCTTGCCCTGCACGAGATATCCGGCGACGAAGTGCATCGTGCAGCGCTCGCGGGGATTGAACTCTCGAGACTCTATGCGAAGGCGGTCGAGCGCCTGCTGGAAAAACACGTAGTCCCCGCGCAAACCGTATCCGCCATCGGTTGTCACGGGCAGACAGTGCGTCATAGGCCTGGGGCCGGGTACAGCTTACAACTCGGCAATCCTGCGTGGCTTGCCGAGCGCACCGGCATCGCCGTGGTCGCCGATTTCAGGAGCCGCGACATCGCCGCGGGCGGACAGGGTGCCCCGCTTGTACCTGCGTTTCATGCGGCCGTTTTCCGAGACTCGCGCCGCCACCGCGTCATCGCCAATCTCGGTGGTATAGCCAATATCACCGATCTTCCCCGTCAAGGACCGGTAACGGGCTTCGACACAGGACCCGGCAACGTTCTGCTCGACGCGTGGACGCGCGAGCGATTCCGCCGCGACTTCGACCGGGGCGGGGCGATTGCCGCTCGAGGACGGCCGGTTGCGCCCTTACTCAAGGCGTTACTTGCCGATCCTTATTTTCGCCGCTCACCACCCAAGAGCACGGGCCGCGATCACTTCAGTCTCGATTGGTTACACCGGTTCAGCGTCGGAAAGCGCAAGGCCGAGGACGTGCAAGCCACGTTGGCCGAGCTCACAGCGCGCAGTATTGCCAAGGCGATTGCGAGGTTCTGTGCAGGCGCAGAAGAGGTTTACCTGTGCGGTGGTGGAGTACGCAACCACGACCTGGTAATGCGCATCACCCGGGAACTGGCAGGCATGAAAATCGCCTCTACCGAGCGGCTCGGGATTCATCCGGACTGGGTGGAAGCGATGGCTTTTGCCTGGCTCGCACAGAGGGCGCTTAAGCGAGAGACCGGAAATCTTCCCGAGGTCACCGGTGCGAAAGGGCCGCGAGTGCTCGGTGCGATTTACGCGGCCTGACCCACGGCGAATTATTGCGAATAAAGGCCCAAGCGAAGCAGAGGCCTAGCGCGCCCGGTTCAGGATTGCGACGGACGAGGACTTATGCGGAGAACGACGAACCGCAACCGCAGGTGCTCGTCGCGTTGGGGTTTTTGATCACGAACTGCGCACCCTCGAGGCCCTCGGTGTAATCGATCTCGGCGCCGGCGAGATACTGGTAGCTCATCGGGTCGATGAGCAACATCACCCCGTTTTTCTCCATCACCGTGTCGTCGTCGCTCTTCGCTTCGTCGAAAGTAAAACCGTACTGAAACCCGGAGCAGCCGCCGCCCGTGACAAACACGCGCAGTTTCAATTCGGTGTTGCCTTCCTCGTCGATCAATTGCTTGACTTTGTTTGCGGCGCTGTCGGTGAAAACAAGAGGCGCGGGCATCTCGGCGACTGCATTCATGTCTTAACTCCTGTTGCAAACTACCCCATTATCGGGCCGGGACCTGACACGGTCAACCGGGCCAGCTAGCTAGTTGGGGCTGCGGCATCGGTATTCAAGCCGGAAAAAGTCATTGCCGCCCGTTAGACCGCGGGCTTGCTCGTCGCGAGCTTCAACTCCACGGTTTTTGCTTCGCCCGAACGGTGTACCAGATGCCCCTCGACTATGGCGCCGAGATGCATCTCCAAGCTGTTGTAATGCACATCTCCTTTGACCCTGGAACGCGACTGGAGTTCGAGGAATTCGGCTACATACACGGGCCCTGTGATCTCGCCGTTCACGACCAGGTGCGATACGCTGATTTCCCCTTCGATACGGGCCTTTTCGCTCAGCACCAAGGTCGAAGGCTCGTCGGAAACCGCGGTTACGTTTCCGACGACTTCGCCGTCGACACGAAGGCCTCCGGTGAAATTCACATTACCCTCGATCTTCGTGCCGACGCCAATCAGGCTGTCGATGCGATTTTGCGGCTTGCTGGGCTGCTTGCGAAACATAGCGCTTCCTACCTGCTAAGAAAGGTTGATGTTTTGGCTGGCGCGGGCCTCGCTGGACCCGTTCTCCAGGATACGCGCCTGTATGGTCCGCACCCTGGCTCCCGCCGGAACCCGAAATGTTCCCTCAACTCGACGAAAATACTTGAAGTTGAGCCTGAAAGCAGTGCTGCCTGTATCGACTGACTCGGGGATGATGATTGTAGCATCCCTGCCCTCCTGCTGCATCTCCACCACGAGTTGCAAGGACCCGTGAAACTCGCGGTCAAGCCTGCCTCCCTGAAGGACGAGCAGCCGGTAGCGAAACTCGCCGGGAAGCACGTCGCGCTCGACTTTGAAGCGGTGGATACTGACTTTCTCGCCGCGTCGCTCGCTCGGGACGAGATTTTCGAAAAAGGCAAGATCTTCCTTGAGTCTGTTGTTTTCATCTTCGAGCGTCTTCACCTGAGAGGCAAGTTGGGTCTGCGCAGTTTGCTCGATCTTCAGGCGCGACTCACTGGCGTTGGCGATCGAGCGCAGCCTCGCAGCCTCGCTCTCGAGCCGCCCCATCGATTCGCGAAGCCTGGCGAATTCGTTTTGCAGCTCGCTGCGATCGAAACCCGCGAAACGACGCCCCGCGTCGTACATCCACGCCGCCAGCGCAAGCGCAAGCGAGAGAAACACCAGCATTCCAAGCCATCGCCAGTACCAAGCGACGTGCGTCTGGACCGTCATCTTCGGCGCAGAAATCCCGAAGCGCTGGCGGAATTGTTTGAGAAGCTTGGACATTGAATTCTCCGCCCGCCGGGTCAGGGCACAACGGCCAGTTGCGAGAGACCCATCGTCTCCTCGAATCCGAACATGATATTCATATTCTGCACCGCTTGTCCCGAAGCGCCTTTCACCAGATTGTCGATCACTGAGAGCACGACAAGCATGTCTCCTCCATTCGGGCGATGGATCGCGATGCGGCAGGTATTGGTGGCCCGCACCGAACGCGTGTCCGGTTCACTCCCGTTGGGGAGCACGTCGACGAAGGGCTCGCCACGATAGCGATCTTCGTACAGCCTCTGAAACTCGATGTTGGCAGTGATGCGTGCATACAGTGTTGCGTGTATGCCACGAATCATGGGCGCCAGATGCGGCACGAACGTAAGACCGACGCTCCTTCCTGCGGCTGTATCCAGCCCCTGCCGAATCTCTGGCCAATGACGATGGCCGGAAACACTATAGGTTTTGAAATTATCCGAAGCTTCGGAGAAGAGCAGATGCTCTTCGGTTTTCTTGCCGGCACCGCTCACCCCGGACTTCGCGTCCGCGATCAAGTGATCGAGGTCGACGGCCCCGGCCTCCGCAAGGGGCAACAAGCCGAGCTGCACCGCGGTCGGATAGCACCCAGGATTCGCCACCAGGTGCGCGCGCTTGATTATTGCGCGATTCACTTCCGGCAGACCATACACTGCCTGAGCGAGAAGCTCCGGCGCGGCGTGCTTGACCTTGTACCACTTCTCCCACTCAGCTACGTTCTTGATGCGAAAATCGGCCGACAGGTCCACAACGCGCACGCCGGCCTCCACGAGCGCCCTCGCCTCACCCATTGCGACGGTATTGGGCGTCGCGAAAAACACCACATCGCACTTGGCGAGGTCCGACTTGACTGGGTCCGAGTACGCAATCGCCACGGCCCCGCGCAAGCTCGGAAAAAGCTTCGCCACCGGGGTGCCGGCCTCTTTGCGCGAGGTGATCGCGATGAGCTCCGATTGCGGGTGGCGCGCGAGGATGCGCAGTAGCTCGATCCCGGTATAGCCGGTCCCGCCCACGATGCCGACTTTGATCATCATTACCTCAGAAAAACCAGTCTACCAGTCGCGTTCCATCGAATCGCGCTGTGCTCCGGAAGGCCCATTCCGGCTGAAACGGGAACCGCAAACAAAAAAGCCGCCCGGGGGCGGCTTTCCTGTGCCAATCTCTGGACATCAGCGTTTGGAGTATTGCTTGCGCCGCCGCGCCTTATGCAAGCCGACTTTCTTTCGCTCGACTTCGCGCGCATCGCGAGTAACCAGACCCGCCTTGCTCAAAAGCGGCTTGAGTGCTGGGTCATACTCGATCAGTGCACGCGTCAGGCCGTGGCGCACGGCCCCCGCCTGGCCGAATTCTCCTCCTCCTGATACGTTCACCATGACGTCGAACTGGGTCAGTTTGTCGGTCAATACAAGCGGCTGACGCACAACCATTTGCCCGGTCTCACGCGCGAAGTATTCCTTCGCCGGACGGTCGTTCACGATGAAATCGCCCTTGCCGGGCTTGATGAACACGCGCGCGACTGCACTCTTGCGTCGGCCGGTTCCGTAATAGTATTGTCCGATCATGCGTTGGTCTCCAGCGCTTTAGGTTGCTGCGCTGCGTGAGGGTGCTCTCCACCCGCGTAGACCTTCAGCTTCTTGAGCATTGCGTAGCCGAGCGGCCCTTTGGGCAACATTCCTTTGACTGCGATCTCCAGCGCCCGAGTCGGGAACCGCGTCTGCATCTTGGCGAACGTAGTCGCATAGACCCCGCCAGGGTAGGTGCTGTGGCGATAATAGGTCTTGGCCTCGCCCTTGTTCCCCGTAACACGGAGCTTGCCAGCGTTGACGACGACCACATAATCTCCGGTGTCGACATGCGGGGTAAACTCCGGCTTGTGTTTGCCACGGAGTCGGCGAGCTATTTCGGCGGCAAGTCGTCCGAGCACCTTGCCACTGGCATCAATCAAATACCAATTGCGCCTGACCTCATGGGACTTGGCGGAGAAAGTGGTCATGGCTGTGGCGGCTTGCGTCCCGTATAGCGACGAAAGCGCGTGATTTTATTGAAGAAGTAGCGAAGTGTCAAACTCATTTTGAAAGCGCCCCAAAAATGGAATGTAAAGTCAAATGGGTCGGCCCCGACGGCATGAGCTTTGTCGCCGAAACTGAAAGCGGCCATGCCTTTGTAATGGACGGCGCGCCCGAAGGCGGAGGGCGCAACCTGGGGCCGCGACCGATGGAGACCGTGCTCGCGGGCACCGGCGGCTGCACCGCTTACGACGTGGTGCTGATCCTCAGGAAAAGCGGCCAGAGCATCTCGGCTTGCGAAGTCCGGTTAAGCTCCGAGCGCGCCGAAACCGATCCCAAGGTATTCACCAAGATTCACATGCACTTCGTCGTACGAGGCAAAGATTTGAAGCCCTCGATGGTCGAAAGCGCGATCAAGCTCTCGCACAACAAATACTGCTCGGCTTCGATCATGCTCGGAAAGACCGCGCAGATCTCGCACGACTACGAGATCCTTCCCGAGTAGCGGGCGCGCGTCAGATCCAGTAGGAGAGCGTCGTCATCAACCGCGCCGCAAGGCGCATGCCGCGCCTGACGGGTTCAGGCAGTTCGCGCGCCCCGAGCGCTTCGGCGGTGCGCCGGTGTCCGGCTTCTTCCCGTTGCATGCCCT
>DATHHZ010000236.1:0-2321 GCA_035316965.1 Burkholderiales bacterium
CTGGGATACGCCTTTGGGGTGACCGGTGGTGCCCGACGTATAGAGAATCACCGCGACATCGGAGGGTCGGCTCATTCCAAGCTCTTCGACGAAGAAGTCCGGATTGCGCTGCGCGAACTCCCGGCCGGCCGCCTGAAGGTCCTCGAAGCCGGTCAGCTCCGTCTGCCCGTAATGGCGCAGCCCGCGCGGATCGTCGAAACAGATGCGCTTCAACCGCGGGCACTGCGGCAGGACTTCCAGCAGCTTGTCGACCTGCTCCTGGTCTTCGACGACGGCAAAGCCGATATCGGCGTCCTGGAGCACGAACGCCATTTCGGCCGCGACGGCGTCCTGGTAGAGCGGCACCGGCACGCCGCCCAGGGCCTGCGCAGCCATCATGGCCCAGTAGAGGCGCGGCCGGTTGTCGCCGATGACCGCGAGGCGGTCGCCGCGCTTGAATCCCTGTGCAGCAAGACCGCAGGCGAGAATACGCACCTCGCCGGCAACCTGAGCCCAGGTCCAGGTCTGCCAGATGCCCAGGTCCTTCTCCCGGAACGCCGGCCTGTCGGGCCGGGCGCTCGCTTGGTGCAGAAGCAGGCGCGGAAAGGTGTCGGGCTGTTCCGTCACGGGGTGCCCCTCGGTAGCGTGCCGTCTCAAACATCGCCGGCGCGGTCCCAGCCGGCGAATCTTACAGCAGATGAAGGGACGGGATTTGCGCCGTCTGGCTGCCGGCGCCAAACAGCTCCCATGTCCGCCCATAACGCTTAACGCACTGAAACCAAAGGGAACTGATTTTGAGGTCTGAACCTGGACCCGCACCCGAGAAAACATCTCGGGTGAGTCGATCAGGGAGTCCGCTGGTTTGGGCAAGCGAGGAGCCCGGGAAATCGAATCACCAAGTCGCGAGGCACTATCATTCGCATCCTTGATACGTTCCTGCGAGGCGACGGCAGTTTCTGTGAATGGGCCGAATCGCCCAGGTTCAAAGCCACTCAATTTCACGAGATCGGATCACTTTAGCCTGATTTTCTATTACACTTCGCAGACAAAAAGAACCCTCTTGGGTCCGAAGATTCGCGCGGTGCAGTAACTCGTTTGGGGGGCAGCGCTTCATCCTGTGACGATCGCAAATGTATAAGATCTTGATCGTCGAGGATGTCCAGGTCGTTGCCGATCTGCAGATCCTCATGCTGATTCGCGCGGGAATCGCGTTCGAATCACGGCGTGTCGAGACGGCCGAGGATTTCACGCGGCAAATAGAACTCGCCGCTCCGGACGCCATTCTTTACAGCGCCTCCATGCCGCACTTCAGCGGGTTCGTCGCATCGGCGAAGGCGCAAAGCCTTTGCCCCGATACGCCGTTCATTTTCGTCTCCGGAACGCACAGCGAGGAAACCGCCGCCGAAACGCGCAAGCGCGCGACGACCGATTGCGTTTACACGACCACCCTCGCCGACCTTGCTTCCACGTTCGATCGCGCGATCAAGGAGGCCGAAGAACGCAAGAAAAGAAAGGCCCAGGAGTCCGCGATCACGCGCCTGTCGCGCATGTACGCCGATCAGACCCGAGAACTGGAGCAGCTCCACGTTCAACACGTCACGCTTCGCAATCTGAGCCGGTATCTCAGGACCAGCGTGATGCCAGCCGAAGTCTACGCGACCCTGGAATGTTTCGGTCCTCAATTGTTCCAAGGCGCGAACGGCAAGCTCTATCTCGTTCATCCTCCGGGAAAGCACCTGGAGGCGGTCGCCACCTGGGGTGACAAATCGCTCGCCGAGCAGACGTTCACGATCCAGGATTGCTGGGGATTGCGCCAGTCGCAGCCCCACCAGGTCCGGGATCCGCAGACCGAGCTGCTCTGCGGACACGTCAAGGCGGAATCGAAATCGGCGCAGCCGTATCTGTGTGTTCCGCTCTTCGCGGAGGGCGAGACGCTCGGGCTGCTGCACTTGCGGCGCGCGGACGAGGAATCAACTCCTTCGGCAATTGCCAGTTCGATGGAGTCCTACCTGAATCTGGCGGTGGCGCTGGCCGAAGAGACCAGTCTTGCGCTCGCCAATCTGAGAGTCCGCGACAGCCTGCATGAACAATCGATCCGGGATTCGCTCACCGGCTTGTACAACCGCCGTTTTCTGGAGGAATTCCTTTTACGCGAACTGGCGCGCGCGGACCGCAAGAAACACCCCCTCTCCATCATCACGATGGACATCGATCACTTCAAACGCATCAACGACGCGCTGGGCCATGGCGCGGGCGATATAGTCCTGCGGCGCGTGGGCCTCTTGCTGCAGGGATTCGTCCGCCAGAGCGACATCGCGTGCCGCGTAGGCGGCGAAGAATTC
>DATHHZ010000237.1:0-4822 GCA_035316965.1 Burkholderiales bacterium
ACGCGAGCATGATGTTGGAGAACACGAACCCGGTGAGGAAGTTCACCTTGTCGAGCTTGATGTTCCTCTCGGCCAGCTGCCTTCCGACGTCGGGCTTGAACTGGTCGTCGCCGACGAGGACTTCCGCGGGCAGGCCGCCGAGCTTTCCCCCGTTCATCTTCACCGCGAGCAGGAATGCATCGCGGATGTCGACGCCGAGCGCGGCGCTCGGGCCCGAGAGCGTGCTGATGAAGCCGATCTTCACCTTGTCGGCCGCTTGAGCCGGCAGCGGCAGCCATCCCGTGACGGCCCAAACGAGTACTGGGGCGAGCAATTGCCTGGTCATGACCGTCGTCTCCTGACTGTGGGAACGAGAGACCATATGTGCGCGTGAACGGGAAGTCAAGCCGCCGGGGGCCCGTCCCCGGACGGCGCTGTGGCGGTGCAGCGTGACAAAAGACAATCGCCCGCCTACAATACTTTAGGCTTAATCTATTCAAGATCAAAGCATCTGTGCTTCGCGTCACCGCGATCGACCCTTCCGACGGGGCCCGGGTACGCCGCGCCGACCGCGAGACGAGTGCGCGGGCCGACGATCATCGCGCGCTGCGTCTGTGGCTGCGGCTCCTCACCTGCACCCAGCTGCTCGAGCGCCACATGCGCAACCTCCTGCGACTGCGTTTCGGTACCACGCTGCCGCGTTTCGACCTGCTGTCGCGGCTCGAGCGCTATCCGGAAGGCCTCAAGATGAAGGAGCTTTCGCACCACCTGATGGTGACCGGCGGAAACGTGACCGGCATCGTCGACCAGTTGGTAAGGGAGAGGCTGGTCGAGCGCCTGCCCGAGCCGGGCGACCGCCGCGCCTTCCGGGTGCGGCTCACCCGCGCCGGATATGACGCCTTCGGCAAGATGGCGCGGGCGCACGAGGAATGGATCGTCTCGGTGCTCTCCGGCTTGAGCCGCAAGGAGCACGCCGAGCTGTTCCGGCTGCTCGCCAAGGTGAAAAGCCACGCGCTCGGGATCACGGAACGAAAGGACGGCGCATGAAGGAAAGCGGACTTGCGGGATACCGGCCGGAGCATTTCCAATGGCGCGCCGAGGGCCGCGTCGGCGTGATCACGCTCGATCGGCCGGAAAAGAAGAATCCGCTTACCTTCGAATCCTACGGCGAGCTGCGCGATCTTTTCCGCGGCTTGAGCGCCGCGCGCGATATCAAGGCGGTGGTCGTGACGGGCGCGGGCGGCAATTTCTGCTCCGGCGGCGATGTGCACGAGATCATCGGGCCGCTCACGAAGATGAGCGAGCCGGAGCTGCTCGAGTTCACGGGCATGACGGGCGACCTGGTCAAGGCGATGCGCCACTGCCCGCAGCCGGTCATCGCGGCCGTGGACGGCGTGTGCGCTGGCGCGGGCGCGATCATTTCCCTGTTTTCGGACCTGCGCTATGGCACGCGTAATGCCAAGGTGGCGTTTCTGTTCACGCGCGTCGGGCTGGCGGGCTGTGACATGGGCGCCTGCGCGATGCTGCCGCGGGTGATCGGTCAGGGACGCGCAGCCGAGCTCCTGTATACCGGCCGGGCGCTGTCCGGCGAAGAGGGCCTCGCCTGGGGCTTCTTCAATGCGCTCGCCGAACCCGACCAGGTGCTGAAGGCCGCGCTCGATGCCGCGCAGCAGCTCGCCTCGGGCCCGACGTTCGCCCACGGCATGACCAAGAAAATGCTGCATCAAGAATGGGCGGTGGGTCTCGACAAGGCGATCGAGATGGAGGCCCAGGCGCAGGCGATCTGCATGCAGACGCGCGACTTCCGCCGGGCGTACGAGGCCTTCGTCGCCAAGCAAAAGCCGGTCTTTGAAGGCGATTGACGTTTCATGGACCGATTCGCGCATCTGGATTGGCCCTTTTTCGAGCCGCGGCACGCGGAGCTTGCGCGCCGGGCGGAATCTTGGGCCGCGGCGAACCTGGGCTACGCGCACGACGAAGACGCGCGGGCGCCGCGCGGCGCGGGCGCGGACGCAATCTGCCGGCGCCTGGTGAGAGAGCTCGGCGCAGCCGGATGGCTTTCGCATTGCGCGTCCGCGGATTCCCAGGTGGACGTGCGCTCGCTCGTGCTCTTGCGCGAGGTGTTTGCCTATCACGCCGGGCTCGCGGATTTCGCCTTCACCATGCAGGGGCTGGGCAGCGGTCCGATCGCGCTCGCCGGGTCCGAGGCGCAGAAACGACGCTATGTTTCCCGGGCCGCGGGGGGCGAGGCGATCGCCGCTTTCGCGCTTTCCGAGCCGGAAGCGGGTTCCGACGTCGCGGCGCTCGCTGCGCGAGCGCGCCGCGACGGCCCGAATTACGTCCTCGACGGCGTCAAGACCTGGATCTCGAACGGCGGCATTGCCGACTTCTATATCGTGTTCGCCCGCACCGGGGACGCACCGGGCACGAAGGGGATTTCCGCATTCATCGTCGACGCCGACGCGCCCGGCCTCTCGAGCCGGGAGCGCATCGACATCATCGCCCCGCATCCGATGGCGACGCTGCGCTTTTCCGGCTGCCGTGTGCCCGCTGAAAACCTCCTCGGCAAGGAAGGCGAAGGCTTCAAGCTCGCCATGCAGACGCTCGATATCTTTCGGACGGGCGTGGCGGGCTCTGCGCTCGGTTTCGCCAGGCGGGCTCTGGACGAAGCGCTCGCGCGGGCGCGGGAACGAAAGATGTTCGGCCAGACGCTCGCCGATCTCCAGATGACCCAGGCGAAGCTCGCCGAGATGGCGACCGGTATCGAAGCTGCGGCGCTGCTTGCGTACCGCGCCGCCTGGTTGAACGACGTGCAAAAAAAGCGCGTCACGCGCGAGGCCGCCATGGCGAAAATGCACGCAACCGAAATGGCTCAGGAGGTGATCGATGCCGCGGTGCAGATCTTCGGGGGACTGGGCGTGACGCGCGGTCACCCGGTGGAGAGGCTCTATCGCGAAGTGCGCGCGCTGCGCATCTACGAAGGCGCGACCGAGGTGCAGAAGCTGATCATCGCTCGCGAGCTGTTGAAGGAATAGCGTGGGCGCCACGCACCGGATCATGGGGACCCCTTTGCACGCCGACACCTTCGCGCGCGACAACCTGCCGCCGCGCGAGCAGTGGCCGGAGCTGATCTTCGATCTGCCGGAGCTGCGCTATCCGGAGCGCCTGAATTGCGCTACCGAGCTGCTCGATCGGGCGCTGGAGCGCGGCTGGGGGCGGCGCGTCGCGCTGCGCTCGCCGGACGCCGAGTTCACCTACGCGCAGCTGCTCGAGCAATCCAACCGCATCGCCCGGGTGCTCACCGAGGACATGGGCCTCGCGCCGGGCAACCGCGTGCTCCTTCGCGGCGCGAACGGCCCCTGGATGGCCGCATGCTGGTTCGCAGTGATGAAGGCAGGCGGAATCGCGGTGGCGACCATGCCGCTTCTGCGGGCGAAGGAGCTGACCGAGATCATCCTCAAGGCGAGGGTCACGCATGCGCTGTGCGACAGGCGCTTGGACGCCGAGCTGAAGGCCACGCTGCCTGCGTGCTCCACGCTGAAAACCGCGGTGTACTGGCGCGACGACGCGCCCGATTCGCTCGACGCGCTCGCCGCCCGGAAGCCGGGCACCTTCACGAACGCGGACACGGTCGCAGAGGACGTGGCTTTGATCGCTTTCACTTCCGGCACCACCGGCAAGCCCAAAGGCACGGTGCATTTCCATCGCGACGTGATCGCCATGTGCGACTGCTTTCCGCGCTCCTGCCTCGTGCCGGCTGCGGACGACATTTTCTGCGGCACGCCGCCCCTCGCCTTCACCTTCGGCCTGGGCGGGATGCTGTGTTTCCCCATGCGATTCGGCGCGTCGGTCGTGCTCGTGGAGAAGCCGACGCCTGAGCTGCTCCTGGAGACGATCGCGAAGCACAAGGCGACGATCTGCTTCACCGCGCCGACGTTCTACCGGCAGATGGCGCAGCTCGCACCGGGCCGCGATCTGCGCTCGCTGAAGAAATGCGTTTCCGCGGGCGAAGCGCTGCCCGATGCGACCCGGCAGATGTTCAAGCGGGCGACCGGCATCGAGATCATCGACGGCATCGGCTCGACCGAGATGATCCACATCTTCATTTCTCACACGCCGGAAAGAGCGCGCTGCGGCGCGACCGGCTATGCGCTGCCCGGGTACCGGGCCGCCGTGCTCGATGACGAGGGACGCCCCTGCGCCGCGGGCGCGATCGGCCGCCTCGCGGTGAAAGGGCCCACCGGCTGCCGCTATCTCGCCGACGAGCGCCAGCGCGACTACGTGCAAGGCGGCTGGAACATCACCGGCGACGCCTACACGCTGGACGACGACGGTTATTTCTTCTACCAGGCGCGCACCGACGACATGATCATTTCGGCCGGATACAACATCGCCGGTCCCGAAGTCGAAGGCGCGCTGCTCGCTCACGAGGCGGTGTCCGAGTGCGGGGTGGTCGGCGTGCCCGACGAAGACCGCGGACAGATCGTGAAGGCGTACGTCGTGCTCAAGCCGGGTTACGAAGAGTCCGACGCGGTCGCCAGGAAGCTGCAGGACCACGTGAAGGGCGCAATCGCGCCGTACAAGTACCCGCGGCGGGTCGAATTCGTCGACGCGCTGCCGCGCACCGAGACCGGGAAATTGCAGAGATTCAAATTGAGGGAGCGGGCATGATGCGAATCCTCCAGCCGCCGGGCTGGGCGAAGCCGCGCGGCTTTGCCAACGGCATCGCCGTCAGGGGCGGAACCACCGTGTATGTCGCGGGGCAGGTCGGATGGACGGGGTCGGGCGCGTGGCAGGCAAGGGACTTCGCCGGACAATTTCGTCAGGCGATGCGCAATATTCT
>DATHHZ010000238.1:0-2117 GCA_035316965.1 Burkholderiales bacterium
CTTGCAAGGCGAGGGCGCCACGCGCATGATTCTCCGGAGGGAATACATCGCCCGTTCCGATGTTTGCCCGGACAGCGCGCAAGGGTCCCTGGCGCTTGTTCCCGACCTACCTTTCAAAGGAGGGTTCGATGAAAGCCACAGGTATTTTTCGCCGGTGGGTTCCCGTAGTGGTGGCCGCGGCGGCGCTCGGCCTCGCTGGGTGCGAAACGATGAGCTCTGCGTGGAACTCAACGACAAGCACGGTCGGCGGCTGGTTCAGCAGCGGGAGCAAAGTCACGCTGAGCGGCGCCGAGGAAGTGCCTCCGGTCAATACTTCCGCCTCCGGCGGCGGCAAGATCACCGTGAAAGACGACCATTCGGTGAGCGGCAGCGTCACGACGAAAAGCCTGAGCGGCATCGCCGCGCACATTCACGTGGGTGCGCGGGGGCAGAACGGGCCGGTCATCGTTCCCCTTGCCAAGGGAGCCGACGGAAACACCTGGTCGGTTGCCGCGGGCGCGAAGCTGACCGACGCGCAATATCAGGCTTACAAGGCCGGCAATTTGTACGTCAATGTCCACACCACCGCACATAGGGGCGGAGAAATCCGCGGGCAAATCAAGCCCTGAGCAATCCTTGGGCAGCTCGCGCGGGCGCGGACCCACGTGGACTGCGCCTTGAGCGCAAGGTTACGGCAGCCTGGAGCCACCCCTCGCAGGGCAGCTCGATACGCGAAATATAGCGTGCAAATCCTCTTGGGGACGCCGCCTGCGGTGGTTCGTCCAAACGCACTACTTCACCATTCGCACCACCCACGGCAGCGTCACCGTCTCAAAAATCTTCTGATCCGATATTGCGACATTCCTCCCCATGTGCCCGCCCTGCGGGTTGATCCAGACTTCCTTCGGCGAGCCCGAGCGCATCAGCAGGAATAAATCTTCGACGGGGACTTGGGTGTCGCGCATGCCGTTGATGACGAGCATGGGCGCGGAGGGTTTGTCGAGCCAGCCGGCGGTCTTGAGGGACATTTTCGGGCCGTAGGCGAGGAATTCTTCGAGGGTCTTGGCGCCGTAGATGGCGGCGCGGGCTTCGAAGAGCTCGAAGAGGTATTCGCGCGTGCCGATGGCTTTCTTCTGCCATTCCGGCTGGAAGTATTCGTGCACCGGCCCGCCTTGCACGACCGCGCCGCGGATGCGCTCGCGCTCGAGGTAGGCGAGGCGCGCGGCCCAGTGCCCGCCCCACGATCCGCCGTAGACGACGACGCGCTTGGCGTCGAGCTCGGGGCGCGTGGCGATGTAGTCGAGGACGCGCGTGAATTCGCGCTCGGCGCCCGGCACGACCTGGCGGATGGTCGATTGCCCCGTTCCCGGCATATCGAAGGAGAAGTAGCCGACGCCGTGCGCGAGGTAGGCGTCGCTGCGGAACGAGGCGTTTTCCTTGCGGCCGTCGAGGCCGCCGATGGTGAGGACGAGCGGGGCAGGGCGCACGCCTTTGGGTAGGCGAAGGTAGCCGACGATCTCCTTGCCTTCGAAGGGAATGCGCACGATCTCGATCGCCGGGTCCTGCAGCTTCGCGTAGGCGGCGAAGGCTTCCAGCGCCTTTGCGTACGCTTTTACTTTTCCGGAGGAGTTCTCGAGCGGAAAGCGCGCGAAGAGGTAGTACTCGAATGCGTACTTGTAGTGCTTCGAAGCGTCGGCGCGGTCGGATGCGTTTTTCCCCTGCGCCATATGCCGGTCGCCGATCGCGCTCCACGCCGACGCCCACTCGTCGCGGTCGAGGGTCTTCAACGCCGATAGGGCCTCGCGCACCTCGGCGGGTTCGAGCTGGGATACCGGATAGACCTTGCGGTCGGCGCGCTCCTCGACCTCGGCCTTCAGCTCGAGCAAAGTGCGCGGCCCGCCCGACTGGGCGAGGGCAGCGGTTGGCAGGCAAGCGAGGAGGGCAGCGGCAAGGAGCATCTTCATATGGATTCTCCCTAGGGCGCGGCGCGCTTCCACACGTGACGCTTGCGCGAGGCGAGCAGGGGCACCGCCTCGGCGAGATACTTCTTGAAGTGCGCGGTCTGCTGGTGCGCATCGAACGCCTTTTCGTCCAGGTACACTTCGTAGAGCATCACTTTCGTCCGGTCTTCCGGGTCG
>DATHHZ010000239.1:0-2687 GCA_035316965.1 Burkholderiales bacterium
TCGTGCTCGGCGTGCCCCTGGTGATCGCGCCGATCCTGCTCTTCGGCCGGCGCGTGCGAAAGCTCTCGCGCGCGAGCCAGGACCGGATCGCCGACGTGAGCGCTTATGTCGACGAAGCCTTGCACGAGATCCGCACGGTGCAGTCCTACGGCCACGAGGACAAAGACCGCGAGCGCTTCGGCGAACGCGTCGAGCAGGCCTTCGGCACCGCCGTGAGGCGCATCGGCCAGCGGGCGCTCCTGGTCGCCCTGGTGATGCTCTTCGCCTTCGGCGCGGTCGGCGTGATCCTCTGGATCGGGGGGCACGACGTGCTCGCCGGGCGCTTGAGCGCGGGGGAGCTTTCGGCGTTCGTGTTCTACGCGGTGCTGGTCGCCGGGGCGGTGGGCGCGGTATCGGAGGTGATCGGCGATCTGCAGCGGGCGGCGGGGGCGACCGAGCGCCTCATGGAGCTGCTCGCGACCGAGCCGACGATTCGCGCGCCGGCGAATCCGCAGGCGCTGCCCGAGCCTCGAGTGAACGGAAAAGCGGGAGAAGTGCGCTTCGAGCGCGTCAGTTTCCACTATCCGTCGCGGCCGGAGACTGCCGCCCTCTCGGATTTTTCTCTTTCCGTTTCGCGCGGCGAGAAGGTCGCGCTGGTGGGGCCTTCCGGCGCCGGCAAGTCCACGGTGCTCCAGCTGCTGTTGCGCTATTACGATCCCGGCGCCGGCGCGATCACGCTGGACGGCGTCGAGCTGAAGAAAGCCGATCCCAAGGCGGTGCGCGGGCGCATCGCGCTCGTGCCGCAGGACCCGGTGATCTTCGCGGCGAGCGTCGCCGAGAACGTGCGCTACGGCCGGCCGGAGGCGAGCGACGCCGAGGTCATCGCCGCCTGCAAGGCGGCCTACGCCACCGAATTCATCGAGCGCCTGCCCGAAGGGATGAACTCGTTTCTCGGCGAGCGCGGCGTGCGCCTTTCGGGCGGCCAGCGCCAGAGGCTCTCGATCGCCCGCGCGCTGCTCGCCGACCGCGCGGTGCTGCTCCTGGACGAGGCGACGAGCTCACTCGACGCCGAGAGCGAAAGCTATGTTCAGAAAGCGCTCGAGCATCTGATGCGGGGCCGCACCACGCTCATCGTCGCACACCGTCTCGCCACCGTGAAGAACGCCGACCGCATCGTCGTCATGGACCAGGGCCGCGTGATCGCCGCTGGCACACACTCGGAGCTGGTCCGCGAGCAGGGCTTGTACGCGAGGCTCGCTGCGCTGCAGTTTCTCGGCGAAATATCGCCCGCGGCGGTGGAATGAGGTCGCTCCCGCTCCTCGCGCTGCTACTCGCGCTGCCGGTGCAGGCCGACACGCTGCGCATCGGCTCCAAGCGTTTTACCGAGTCCTACATCCTCGGCGAGGTGTTGCGCCGTGCGGTCGAAGGCAAAACCCCCGTCGAACATCGGCCCGGCCTGGGCAACACCGGCATCGTCTTCGCGGCGCTGAAGGCCGGCTCGATCGACCTCTACCCCGAATACGCGGGGACGATCGCGAGGGAGATCCTCAAGGTCGAAGGCAATCCCAGCATCGAGGATCTCAATTCCGCTCTCGCTTCGCAGGGCATCGGTGTCGCGGTGCGGCTCGGCTTCAACAACACCTACGCGCTCGCGATGCGCGAGGATCGAGCGCAGGCGCTCGGGATCCGCACGCTTTCGGACCTCGCGAAGCACCCGGGCCTGAAGCTCGGCCTGTCGCAGGAATTCATCGGCCGCACCGACGGCTGGCCGGGGCTGAAAGCGGCATACAAAATGCCCTACGCCACGCCTTCGGGACTCGATCACGGGCTCGCCTACGAAGCGATCGCCGCAGGCAAGATCGACGTCATGGACATCTATTCCACCGACGCGAAGATCGAGCGCTACGCCTTGCGCGTGCTGGAGGACGACAGGAAATACTTTCCGAGCTACGAGGCGGTGCTCCTCTACCGGCTCGAGGTACCGAAGCGCTTTCCCGAAGCCTGGCGCGCGCTTGAGAAGCTCGAAGGCAGGATCGACGAGCGGCGCATGATCCGCATGAACGCTGCGGCGGAGATCGAAGGCCGGAGTTTCGCGGAAGCGGCCGCGCTGATCGACGCCGAAGGCGGACCCCAGCGCGCAGGCCGGCGGAATTTTCTCGGCGCGCTGTTCGGCCCGGATTTCTTGCGGCTCACGGGCGAGCACCTGCTGCTCGTGTTCGTGTCGCTTGCCGCCAGCATCGCGCTCGGCGTGCCGCTCGGCGTCGCGGCGGCGAAGCTGCCGAAAACGGAGCAGGCGATTCTCGGAACGGTGGGCGTGATCCAGACGATTCCGTCGCTCGCGCTCTTCGCGTTCCTCATCGCGCTCACCGGCACGATCGGCACGTGGCCTGCGCTCATAGCGCTTTTCCTCTACGCGCTGCTGCCGATCGTTCGCAACACCTGCACCGGGCTTACCGGAATCGTCCGCGGCATGCGGCAGGCGGCGATGGCATTGGGCCTGGCACCGCGCGACCGGCTTTGGCTCGTCGAAGTGCCGCTCGCGCTGCCTTCGATCCTCGCCGGCATCAAGACCTCCGCCGTGATCAACGTCGGCACCGCCACCATCGCCGCCTTCGTCGGCGCCGGCGGCTACGGCGAGCGCATCGTCTCCGGCCTCGCGCTGAACGACAACGCAACGCTCCTTGCCGGCGCGATCCCCGCCGCCGCGC
>DATHHZ010000240.1:0-3680 GCA_035316965.1 Burkholderiales bacterium
CCGGGGAGGATCTGGACGCCGATGCGCAATTCGAATTCCACCGAGACCGAGAGCCACTTGACCGCGCAGAGAAGAAAGGCCTTCGCGTCCGCCAGCCGGATCCCGAGCAGCTGCCCGAGTGTTAGGCGCGAGCTTGCGGCAGGATCGACTCGCGCAAGGCGCAGCCCGGAGGCACTCTCGTCCCTAATCTGCCAGGTCTCGACAGCGAAATCCGGCGGGGGGCTGGGCTCATCCTCGTGGCGGGTGGCGACGCGTCCGAGGGTCGCAATTTGTTCGTGCTGCACCTGGGATATTTTTGGAGGGCCTCCGCGGACCGCGAACGCGCGGCCGGTGACGAAGTAATGCACCGCGGCCATCCCCGAGCAGGTCTGTGCCGTGCCGCTTGCGCTGCGGCGTGGGTGCGCGCGTGATTGCTTGTCCTCGCACCATCGCCGATAGAGCATGGTGAGCAGGCTTTCGGCGAGCGGGGCGGTCACGTCCTCACCCAGGCCGAGCGCCGCAGGGGTCTCGCCCTTGCGCAGAAGGCCGACGCGCTTGCGCACGCTGCTCCCAAGCTCGTGGATGTCGAGAACGCGGATCATGTCGCCCTCCGGCATGCGGCGCGAGGCACCGGCAGCACCCGAGAGATCGATGACCAGCGGTGCGACGCCGTCGCCGGCAGCAGCAGGGGCGCGTCCGATCGAGACCTTCGGCGTCCAGCGTTCGAGCCAGAGCGAAATGAGCTCGATCTGGCGCGGCGTCAGCTTTCCGGGGTTGGCGAGATCGATCAGCAGAATCTGCGCGTAGGTTTCCGTGCAGGTCGTCTGTCTGCCTTTATGGGCAGGATGCGCGACTTCGCCTCCGGCCACGCCCCTGTCCTCGACGAATGCATAGACTCCGTGCAGCAGCTTCCATTCGCGTTCGCCGACGTCCTGATAGGCTTGATAGTAGGCGACCATCTTCTGCCCGGTGCACCACAAGACGCGCTGGCCTATCAAGGCTACGCTCGTGGCGGAGGCGCCGCCCGCGACCGCTTTCAGACAATGTTGATATCCGTATGAGAGCGCGTCCCAGAGCGCGTGCACGCTGTCGAGAATCTCTCGCTCCGGCTTGGTGAGCGGGGCGGGGCGGCTGGAAAATTTCTTGGAATGTTCCTTTTGCACGAAGCTCACCGGCTCGCGCAAGAGCTCGAGGATCTTGAGCCGCTCGGCAGGCGCGATGTTGCAGGCGTTCAGCTCATCGAGCTGAGCGAGGAGACGAACGTGGGAGGGGCCGACGTTGATGAGTGGCAGCGACTGCAACCACTTCGCGCAGCCGGAAGAATCCGTAAAATCGGGAGCGGCGCCCGGCTTGATGCTCGGGGGATCGAAGCTCGACATGGTTCAATCCAGTCTGCGCCTCAGCGCGGCCGCAAGCGCGCCGCGGTCCGGAGCCGGGCGCCGCAGGACGTCCGCGCGCGAAGGCTCGGCCCAGATTGGGCGGGGAAAATGGCGATCGCTCTGATGGCGCGGAATCACGTGCCAGTGCAGGTGGCGCGTGACGTTGCCGAGGCTCGCGAGGTTGATCTTGTCCGGATCGAGGAACTCGCGGAGCACGGCCTCGGTGGCGAACACCGCATTCATGAGCCGCGTGCACTCGGCAGGCTCAAGGTCGGTCATTTCCTTCACGTGCCGCTCGAGGACCACCCTGCAAAAGCCGGGATAATCCGGATCGTCGACCAGCACGACGCGGCAGAACCCGTCGCGCCAGAGCAAATCCCCGCCGGAGGAATCGCATAGCTCGCAGGGTTTGTCGATCAAATTTTTACTCCCCGTCCGGGGCGCCGCGTCGGCGAATCGTCTGCGCTCGGCGAAAGGATAGCAGAATCAGCGGCGGCTACGGGCTTTCCCGGTTCGACGGAGGCTCGGCCGGGACTGCGTTTTCCGGGAAGATATCCCGATAGCTCGCATAAAAGCTGGCGAACACCGTGGGCAGGGAGAGCAGGGTGAGAATCAATGCAAGGGAGTGCAACACCTGTACTTTTCCCTGCATCAAGAGAGCCGCGACGGTGACCGCCACAAGGAAGACCGCCCCGGCGAGCGCGAGTACGGCCCCATAAACGAAGAATGCGCGCCAATTCCGCAATACGGCGAAAAAGCTGTAAAAGAGCGACTGAGCAGCGCCGATGCGGTTCCATGCGGCGAGCACGGGCGCAAACCAAAAAGCCATCAGCACCGGGGTCGCGGCCAAGGTCGCGACCAGCATCGCGCGCGAAACGCTGCCGTCGCGCAAAGCCTCGACGGAGGGCTCCTGGCCGGAGAGGACCCATTGCATGAGCGCACCTGCGTCCGCAAACGAGGCCACGCCGAGCACCATAACGATCGAGAGGAGGTACAGAACGCCCAGCGCGACCAGCGCGGCCGGTCCGCTTCGAAAACCGGAAAAAAGCAGCGCCGGACGCAGCAAGCCTCCGCGGTCGAGGACCGCGCACATGACCATGAAGCTGACTGAAAACGCCGGCAACAACACGGTGGAGGTGGCGGGGCCCAGGTAACGGATCTGGCCGAGGAGCGCAACCGCGATCCAGTACGTGAACACCAGAAACAGCCACATCGGCGGGCTCTTACGGAAAAGCGCAAAGCCTCTTACGAGCCAGGACCAGCCGTTTCTCGCCGGAACGACGCGCATCGCTAGACTCGAGATCCGCTCGTGCTCATCAGCGCCAGTGTGGTCCAGCCGCCGGTTTCAAACAAGAGGGAAGGGACGGGTGCGGCGCGCCTCGAGCACCCGGCGGAAATGTTCCGGGTCATGCGCGTGGGTGAGCTCGCCCGCGCGAGGCAAGTAGAAATCGTACAAACGCGAAAGCCAGAACCGCAGTGCTGCGGCGCGTAGCAGAACCGGCCAGGCTTGCAGCTCGACCCGGGTGAATTCGCGGGCCCGGCGGTACGCCCCAACGAGCGCCGTCGCACGCCCCGGGTCGATTTCGCCGGCCGGGTCTACGCACCAGTCGTTGACCGTCACTGCGACGTCGAACAGGAGCGCGTCGATCCCGGCGAAATAAAAATCGATCACTCCGCCGATGCGGTCTCCATCGAACAGCACGTTATCGCGGAACAGATCGGCGTGGACAGGACCGCGCGGCAAATCGAGCGTGCGGTGGAGCGCCTGGAATTCGAGCTCGGATGCGAGCAGCTCGCGGCACCCTTCGTCGAGGAACGGCGTCACTTCGCGCGCCGCCTCGCGCCACCACTTCGGCCCCCGTGGATTCTCGAGCTTTCCGTCGTAGCCTCTTCCGGCAAGATGCATGTCGGCAAGGATGGCACCGACCTGCTCGCAGTGGCGCGGCTGTGGCGAGCTCACCGGGGCGCCGGGAAGGCAGGTGACGAAACAGGCGGGCTTGCCGTTCAAGGTTCCGAGGTACCTGTCGCTGCGGTCGGCGATCGGCGCGGGGCACGGTATGCCGTGACGCGCAAGGTGCGCCATGAGGTTCAGGTAGAAGGGAAGCTCCGCTGCACTGAGCCTCTCGAAAAGCGTGAGCACGAAGCGGCCGTGCAGAGTGGTGACGAAGTAATTCGTGTTTTCGATCCCTGCAGCGATGCCCTGCAGATCGACCAGCGCGCCGATGGCGTAGCGTTTCAGCCAGGCCGAAAGTTCCTCGGCGGTGACGCGCGTGAAGACAGACATGATGCCCGAGCGGTCGCCGACGCCCGCGCCAGCGTTAG
>DATHHZ010000241.1:0-5026 GCA_035316965.1 Burkholderiales bacterium
GTACCGTCACCCGCGCGCTGGTGCCGTTGAACACCAGCGCGTTGCCGAACTTGCCCGCGGTGGTCCAGGTCGCTGCTGTGATCGTGCCGTTGTTGTTGTTGCCCGAGATATCGGCCACCGTCGTGCCCGAGCCCTCGTTGAACGCGTAGGCGGCGACCAGCCCGGGCGTCTGTGCCCTGGCCGGAAAAACAACCATCAACGAAGTCAGGGTCGCGAGAACCGCGAAACCCGAAGCAGCGATCGAGCAATATCCCTTGAGACTTGTCAAGATAGGCCTGGTGTGACTGGACGCTATTAATCACGCGTGGTCTTCGCGTGCCAGCAAGCTCGACCCGCTGTATCCCTCCCGACACAGGCCACCGAAGCCGCGCAAGTATACTACAACGCGATTCGACGCATTGTAGTATACATGCTACGGCGCGATTCGACGCGTTGTCAGGAGAAATCAGGCGAAGCAGCACTTTTTTTCAGATCGATCAAATCTCTACTTGCACAGTGATCCATCGCGAGCTTGCCTAGATGGCGTGTCTTGCAAGCCCCATGCATTCAGCCGGAGCTTCCTTGGCGGCGCGGCAGTTCGATCGGCTTGCCGTGCGGCGTTGCCCGCGCGGCGGCGTCCCATTCGTCCATGCGCCGCTCGAGCTCCTGACAGGGGATGAGGTTTTTCCCTGCGAGGAGTTTTTCCAGGGCCGCCAGCCAGTGCTGGTAGTAGCGGGTGCCGTCGTCAGGCTCGCCGCGCGCGGTCGCGGCGGCGAGCTCGGCGGCGAGCGCGTCCGCCCACTCGCGCCAGGCGAAGGCGCCGCGCGCGTGCAGGGAAACCGTCATCGCAAAGGCCTGCGCCTCCCACGGCGCCTTGAACACCGGACCCGCCTCGTCGCGCGGCAGGGCGGGGAGGGCGCGCAGGTCCGCTTCAGGCGGGATCGAGGTGGTCATCCCAGAGATCGAGGTACACGCTGTCGCGCGCGGGGGCGCTCGGCCCCCACAGCTCGCGCGCGGCGAAGCGCACGCTGTAGCAATGCTGGGGCTTCTTGTCGTGCGTCATGGCATGGGTGTCCGCGAAGGTGAAGACGCCGTGGTCGCGGTCGATGACGCCGCGCTTGCCGCGTGCGTAGCGCGGCAGGCGCGTGTGGCCGATGGGATGGTCGTTGTGCGTGAGCACTCGGTCGCCGGGCTTGAATTTGGGCGGCACGTTCTCGTCGAGCCGCGCGTGGCGGCGGTTGCGCAGGAACGTCGCCACCTCGGGGACCCGCAGCGCGCTCACCCCGCTCGCTTTCGATTCGGCCCGCCCCGTCTGCAGCTCTTTCGCCGTGACCAGCCCCTGCTCGACGAGCAGCATCTCCAGGCCGCGCAGCCATTTCTCGTAGTAGGTCGCGGCGAGGTATTCGGCGGGCGGAATCCGCTCGCGCGAGTGGCGCCCCATGTCGATGTTCCACCTGCGGTGGAAGCCGCAGGCGAGATTGAGCGCGTGCACGCGCGCCTCCCACTCGGAGTGGAAGACCGGCTCGTTCTTCTCGATCTCGACCCGCCCGACGCCTTGCATCCCGCCCATGTCGTGCACGCCGTTCATCGCTTGCTCCGCTCAGGCGCCTTCACCTGCGCCACGCCGATCATCGCGTCGCGCGTGACGATCTCCGCGAGCTCGTCCTCGCTCCAGCCTTCCGTTCCCGCCGGACGCTCGGGCAGCACGAGGTAGCGAAGCTCGGCGGTCGAATCCCACACCCGCACCTCGACGTCCTCCGGCACTTCGCTCCCCAACTCCCTCAGCACGCCGCGCGGATCGATCACGGTGCGCGCGCGATACGGCGCCGACTTGTACCAGACGGGCGGCAGCCCGAGCACCGGCCACGGATAGCAGGAGCACAGCGTGCACACGACGACGTTGCGCACCTTGCGCGTGTTTTCGAGCACTACCATGTCCTCGCCTTGGCGGCCGATGAAGCCGAACTCCGCGATCGCGGCGGTGGCGTCCTCGAGCAGGCGCTTCTTGTAGGCGGGATTTGCCCACGCGCGCGCGACGATTCGGGCGCCGTTGCGCGGGCCGACCTTCGTCTCGTAGGTGTCGATCAGCTCGTCGAGCGCCTTGGGATCGACGAGGCCCTTCTCGACGAGCAGCGACTCCAGCGCTTTTGCGCGCAGCGCGGGGCCTGAGAGCGGGCGCTCGTGCTCGCTCATATCGTCGTCGTCATGATGGTGATGATGATCGCTCACAACTCTTCAGCTCGCGATGTTGATCAAGAGGAACACCACGCCCATCGCTCCGACCACGGCCCCGAACCCCGAGGAGACCGGCCTCGCCCAGGCCTCGCGGGTAGCGATCAGACGCCGATGGATCAAGAAGGCCGCCGCGGCGATGCCGAGCTGAATGACAGAGAAACCGACGAGGTATGCGACCAGCGGCGTCGCCTCCGCGCCGAATATGGATTCCGCGTAGGCGTATCCGTGCAGAATACCGGCGAGCGCGAGGCCGCCTGCCAGCAAGGAGAGCTTGACCTCGCGCTCGACCATCACCAGGCCGCCGATCAGGATCACGGACAGGGCCACGCCGACTTCGCTTCCTGGCAGCACGAACCCGGTCAGGTGCAGGGTGGCGCCGATCAGACTTCCGCCGATCAGGGCGGGGACGCCCCACATCCCACCCTCGACCAAGGCGAGAAAAAATCCAGCAGCGAGGATGAACGCCGCGTGATCCAGGCCGATCACGGGATGGCCGAGGCCGGACAGCAAACCCTGAGCGAACGTCTCCGGGAGTCCTCCGCCCATGAAGTGATGGGCCCAGGCCATGCGAGGGAGCATCGCGAGTGCGGTTGCGGCGGTGAATGCTTTCATTATTTTTGGCATCGCCATACGGGTGCGATCCGTCGAAGTTCGTGTTGTGGCAGGAGTGGGAAGCCGGCCGTGGTGGCACTTCGCCTCGTCGAGTATACCGGCAGGCGCGAGGAAGTGCGATCCGGTGCGCCCCGCGCCGCGTTGCCGCCGCGCGGACGGGCCGGTAATATGAAATCCACAAAGGAGGAGAATATGCACAAGTCATTGGGAATTCTGGTTACCGGACTTCTCGTTTCGGCTTCCTGCTTCGCGCAGGGATCGCTGGTCGGAACTTACAAGCTGGTATCCATAAAAGCCGAGATCGACGGCAAGCTCCGCGACGACAGGACCAAGCCTCCGCACGGATACCTGATGATCACCCCGAAGTATTACGCCGTCTTCTACACCCTGCAGGACCGCAAATTCGGCACCTCGGACGCGGACAAGGCGGCGCTGTGGGAATCGCTGACGGCGTTCGCGGGACTTTACCGCATCGAGGGCAAGAAGATCGTCATCTCGCCCGACGTCTCCTATAACGAGATCTTCAACGGCACCCAGCAGACGCGCGACCTCGAGGTGAATGGCGGGCGCCTCACCTTGAGCAGCGGTCCGAGGCCTTACGGGCGCGATCCCTCGAAGAAGATCGTGCTGCGGCAGGAGTGGGAAAGGATCGAGTCGGTGAACTGCCACCCGATGTAGTTGCTTCCTGAAGATGCAGCGTGCACTCAGGCAGCGGTCATCGCGTTATTCGACTTTCGCGCCCGAAGCCTTGACGATCTTCGCCCATTTGGCGCGCTCGCTCCGGATATAGGCGCCGAACTCCTCCGGCGTCGAGGGCGCGGCCTCCAGGCCCTGATTGAAGAGGAAAGTCTTGACCTCCGGCATGTTGAGCACTTTCACCGTCTCGGCGTTGAGCCGGTCGATGATCGCGCGCGGCGTGTTGGCGGGGACCATCAGCCCGTACCAGTTGTTCGCGTCATAACCTGGCAGTCCGGCTTCCGCTATGGTCGGAAGCTCAGGCATCAGCGCCGAGCGCTTCGCGGTGGTCACCGCAATGCCCTTGATCTTGCCGCCCTTGATCTGCGGTACCGCGCTCGCGGCGGTGGCGAACACGAGTTCCACACGGCCCGCGACGAGATCGACCATCGCCGGTGCGCCGCCTTTGTACGGAACGTGCACGAGCTTGACTCCCGCCATCAGGTTGAAGAGCTCGCCCGCCAAGTGTCCGGTGGCGCCCACGCCCGAGGAACCGTAATTGAGCGACTTCGACTTCGCCAGCGCGATGAGCTCCTTCACCGAGCTGGCCGGCACCGACGGATGCAGCGACAGGATGTTCGTCGCATCCACGGCCTGCGTGACGGGCGCTAGGTCCCGCTCGGGATCGAATGGCAGGTTGTCGTAGAGGCTCGGGTTGATCGCGAGCGCGGCGATCGTGCCCATCAATATCGTGTAGCCGTCGGGGCTCGCCTTGGCGACGATGTCGGTCGCGATGTTGCCCGCGGCGCCGGGGCGGTTGTCGACGATCACCTGCTGGCCGAACAGCTCCGAGAGCTTCTGGGCGATCGGGCGCGCTGTGGTGTCGGTGCCGCCGCCGGCCGCGAAACCGACGATCATGCGAACCGGTCTGGTCGGGTATTCCTGGGCGGCCGCCGGAACCGCCGCGGCGAGCAGTGCGGTCGCGATGGCCGCGCGTGCGAATACGGAAAATGTCATCACTCCTCCGGTGTTGGCTATGTTGTTATGACGGACATTGTACCGACTGTCCGGCGCGTCTAGTGCAGGCGCGCCGCGGCGAGCCGTGTCGCCATACGCAGCGCGTGCTCGAGCGCGCCGAAGTCGGCGCGGCCCTTGCCGACGATATCGAAGGCGGTGCCGTGCGCCGGAGTCGTGAAGACGGTCTTCAGTCCCGCGGTCACCGTCACGCCCTTGTTGAAGCCGAGCAGCTTGGTCGCGATCTGGCCCTGGTCGTGATACATCATCACCACGCCGTCGTACTCGCCCTTGAGCGCCTTCAGGAAGATCGTGTCGGAGGGGATCGGCCCGGCGCAGCCGATGCCGGCGGCGCGCATTCTCTCGACGGTAGGCCTGATGATGCGGATCTCCTCGTCGCCGAACAGCCCGCTTTCGCCGCCGTGCGGATTGAGGGCGGCGACCGCGATGCGTGGGCGCTCGATGCCGGTCGCGCGCAGGGTCGCATCGGCGAGCTCGATCGCCGCCGCGA
>DATHHZ010000242.1:0-2887 GCA_035316965.1 Burkholderiales bacterium
GCACCGCTTCGGCTGGGATCAGCATGCGCGCGCCGAATTTCTGCGCCTGCGTATAAGCTCGGCCGGCAAGCGCCTGGCCCGAGATGCCGGTGGGGAAGCCGAGATAGTTCTCGATGCGCGCGCTCGCGCCCGCCTGCCCGCCGAAGGCGCGCGCGTCGATGACGAGCACGGAGAGCCCTTCGGAGGCCGCGTAGACCGCGGTCGCGAGTCCCGCGGGGCCCGCGCCGACGACGGCGACGTCGTGCACGCGCTCCGCATCGGCGGCGTCCAGCATGCCGATGCATCTCGCGAGCTCGTTCTCCCCGGGATTGCGCAGCACCGATCCGTCGGGACACGCGACGAGCGGCATGTCCTCGGGCTTCGGCGCGTAGCGCTCGATGAAGGCGTGCGCGTCCGGGTCGCTGGCAGGATCGAAGACCAAGTGCGGAATGCCGTTGCGGGTGAGAAAACTCCGCAGCCGCGCCATGTCCGGGGACGAGGGCGCACCGATCAGCACCGGGCCGCCTGCGCCCATCTCGATCAGGCCGACGCGGCGCAGGATCAGCGCGCGCATGATCTCCTCGCCGAGATCGGCTTCGGCGACCAGCAGCGCGCGCAACTGCTCCGGGACGACGAGGAGCGCCTCGACCGCGCCGGCCGCGACGCCGTCCGCGAGCGCGCGCCGGCCCGAGAGCTGCCCGATTTCGCCCGAGAATCCTCCGGCGGAGAGCTCGGCGATGAGCAGATCGTGCCCGTGCCCGTCGCGGCCGGTGATGCGCAGCGTGCCCGAGAGCACGACGAACATGCCCGGGCTAGTCTTCCCGGTCTCGAACAGACACTCGCCGTCCGCGTAGCGGCGCGGCGCGCCGAAGCGGCGCAGGCGCGCGACCTCCTCGTCCGCGAGGACCGGGAACATCTGCGCGCGGCGCGCTTCGAGCGTCGGCGAGTGGTAGGGCTCAGCCATCGCGGCGGGGATTCTCGCGGATCATTTCAGTTCCTCGTTTTCAGTTCCATGGGATGATAACCCCGGTGCGTTCGAAGCGTAGTTCATAACTCCCGCAGCTCTTGCGTGCGCCGGCCCCCGCCCCCACTTTCTTCCAGTGAGATTCCCCCGCCCTGTTGTTCTCCTGCTCGCTCTCCTGCATGTCTATATCGGCGTGCGGCTGCTTCTACCGTTCGGCGCCGTCACGCAGATCGCGGGAGGTTTGTTGCTCGCCGCGTGTTTCTGGCTTTTGCCCAAGGGTTTCCGGATCCGGGACGACCGCGGGCCCTGGGCGGTGATGCTCCCGTGGCTGACGATGGGCTTCTTCTCGTGGCTGCTGGTGCTGACCCTCTTCCGCGACGTGAGCCTGATCGCGTCCGCCCTTGCGCTGTCGCCGCAAGCCCACGAGTCCTGGATTCGCATCTCGGCTATAGTCGTCATGGCGCTCACGCCGGCCATCACGCTCATCGGTTTCTTCATGGCGCGCCGCGTGGCGCCGGTGGTCGACGTGGAAGTGCCGCTCGCCGGTCTTCCAAAAGAACTGGAAGGCTTCACCATCGCCCAGATCAGCGACATCCACGTGGGGCAGACGATCAAGCGGAATTTCGTCGAAGCGATCGTCGATCGGGTCAATCGCCTGCACGCCGACATGATCGCGATCACCGGCGATGTCGCCGACGGCAGCGTGCCGGACCTCGCGCACCACACCGAGCCGCTCGCGCGGCTCGAGTCCCGGCACGGAACCTATTTCGTCACGGGCAACCACGAGTACTACTCGGGCGCCGACGCGTGGATCCGCGAGCTCGAGCGCCTGGGCGCGCGCGTGCTGATGAACGAGCACGTCGTCCTGGATCACGACGGAGCGGCGTTGACGGTGGCCGGCGTGACGGACTACTCTGCCCACCATTTCGATCCCTCGCACAAGAGCGATCCTCACGCGGCAGCGAAAGGCGCGCCGGCGCACGCGTTGAAGGTTCTGCTCGCCCACCAGCCACGCTCCGCTCAACTCGCGGAGGCGGCCGGCTACCAGCTGCAGCTATCCGGGCACACGCACGGCGGGCAGTTCTGGCCGTGGAATTTTCTGGTGCGCCTGCAGCAGCCGTTCATCGCGGGGCTCAATCGCCTCGGCCGCATGTGGGTTTACACTAGCCGCGGCACGGGGTATTGGGGACCGCCGATGCGTTTCGGGATCCCTTCGGAGATCACGCTTATCCGCTTGGTCAGGGAATAGGAGCTCACTC
The DNA here is from genome assembly GCA_035316965.1 of Burkholderiales bacterium. GTDB lineage: Bacteria > Pseudomonadota > Gammaproteobacteria > Burkholderiales > SG8-39 > VBDM01. Next base: position 2,203 of record DATHHZ010000242.1, read on the forward strand.
ATGTTCATCATCAAGTGGCTTGTCATTTGGTCTGTCGTCGCGATCCTGGTGCTGATCGTCCTCGCCGTCGCGGCTGGTCAGCTGGGCTTTCTGCAAGGCACGGCGCCCACCGACCTGGGCGTGCGCGACGGCAAGCTGAAACCGCCCTCCATGACCGAGAACAGCGTCACGAGCCAGGCCTCGCTCTACCCCGATCACCCGCAGCGCAAATACGCGGACATCGCTCCGCTGCGGGTGAAAGGCGAAGGTCCGGCCACGATCGCCCAAATCAAGGCCATCGTGGAGGGCATGGATGGCGCCAAGGTGGTGAAGAGCGAACCCGGCTATCTCTACGCGCAGTTCACCAGCAAGCTGATGAAGTACGTGGACGACGTGGAGTTCTGGTTCGACCCGGCGGCGAACGCGATCCAGGTGCGCTCGGCCTCGCGCGTGGGTCGCGGCGACATGGGCGTCAACCGCAAGCGCATCGAGGCGGTGCGGGCGGCGTTGGATCCACCGAGGTAAGGGCGCGCCGAGGTGTAGACTTTCCGCAATGCCTATAAAGAAGATCCTCATCGCCGATGATTCGTCCACTGCCCGCCACGTTCTCTTCCAGATGTTGGCAAGGCACGGCTACCGGTGCATATTGGCCGAGACCGCCAGGGAGGCCATGGACAAAGCGAAAACCGAAAATCCCGACCTCATC
>DATHHZ010000243.1:0-4608 GCA_035316965.1 Burkholderiales bacterium
TCGCGAGCACGCCGTATACCGCCTCGACCAGCACGAATGCGAGATTCAGGCCGATCCCCAGCGCGAAAGCCCGGCCGGCATTTCCCGGAGCGTGCGCGCCGTGATCGTGGTCGTGTGTCACTCTCGAATTCTAAACCGAGACACCCTGAATCGCCGCAACCGCCGACGCGTAGCGCATATCCGAACCAAGGGGCTTCAACGCGCCCCTGCCGCGCATGCGCTCGGCGCGTCGTGGATCGAGCGCCCGGTCCTTCAGCGCGTCAAGGAGCCCCGCTGCGCTCTCTGGCGCGTTGCAGAGCAACACCATGTCGCAACCGGCCTCCAGCGCAGCGAGCGCACGTTCCCTCGGCCCCCCGGCGACGCTCGCGCCTTCCATCGAGAGGTCGTCGCTGAAAATCATGCCGCCGAAGCCGAGCCGGCCCCGGAGCACGTCCTTCAGCCACACGGAGGAGAATCCGGCGGGCTGCTTGTCTATTTTCGGATAGATCACGTGAGCCGGCATGATTCCGCCCAAGCCCCGTCCGATCAGATCGCGGTAAGGCAGCAGGTCGGCCGCTTCGATTTCATCGAGTTTGCGCTCGTCCACCGGAACATCGACGTGCGAGTCCGCCTTCACGTAGCCGTGACCGGGAAAATGCTTGCCGACCGATGCCGCGCCGCCGGCCGTCGATCCGGCGACGAACGCGCCGGCGAGCGCCGCGATCACCGCGGGCTCGTCCGAGAAAGCGCGATCTCCGATGATGCTGCTCGAGCCGAAGTCTACGTCGAGCACCGGCGCGAAACTGAAATCCACCCCATGCGTCCGCAGCTCCACCGCCACGACATAACCCGTCGCTTCCGCGAGGGCCCGGGCCTGCGCCGTGTCGGCTTCCCAGCGCTCCCCGAGCAGACGCATCGGCGGGATGCGGGTGAACCCCTCCTGAAAGCGCTGCACCCGCCCGCCCTCATGGTCCACCGCGATGAGGAGCTCGGGCCTGCGCAAAGCGCGAATCTCGGTCGTGAGCGCGATGAGCTGCTTCGGAGATTGGAAATTGCGCGCGAACAGGATTACACCGCCGACCTCCGGATGACGCAGGAGCTCCTTCTCCTCCGCCGTGAGCCGCAAGCCCGCCGCGTCCAACATCACAGGGCCGAGTGTCATGTTTTCCTCCGCGCCTTCGGAGCGCCTCCTTCGACGACGACGAACGCGCAGGCCATGCCGATTTCATCGGTAAGCGACACGTAGACGTTTTCGATACCGCGCCGCTTCAGAAGCGCGGCGAGAGCTCTGGAGAATTTGAGCGAGGGCTTCCCCGAGCGCGCGTTCTCGACCCAGACGTTGTGCCAGTTGACCGGAAAATGAATTCCGGTGCCGAGCGCCTTGGAAAACGCTTCCTTCGCGGCGAAGCGCTTGGCGAGATAGGCGGCGGGCTTGCGGTGACGGCGAAAGCGCTGGAGTTCGGATTCCACCAGCACGCGCGCGGCGAATTTTTCGCCGAAACGCTCCAGGGCACGCTCGATCCGGCCGACGTCGCACAGGTCTGTGCCGATACCGAGGATCACCGGGATTCCCCTTGCGCGCCCGCGTTGCCTCGACGAATCGCATCGAGATACCGGCGCACCGCTTCGGCCAGGCCGAGCTCCAGGGCGTCGGAGATCAACGCGTGTCCGATGGACACTTCCAGTACCTTCGGCACCGAGCGCAGGAAGACAGGCAAATTGTCGAGATTGAGGTCGTGGCCGGCGTTGACGCCGAGGCCTGCGCGCTGCGCGGCGCGCGCGGCTTCCGCGTAACGTCCGAGCACGGCTTCCTGCGCCGCGGCGCCGAACGCTCGCGCATAGGGCTCCGTATACAGCTCGATCCGGTCGGCGCCCAGCACGGCCGCGGCCGCCATCGTTTCCGCGACCGGATCCATGAACAGGCTCACGCGCACGCCCAGCGACTTGAGTTCCTCCACGACGGGCTCGAGGCGCGCGCCGTCCCTGCCGAGATCCCAGCCGTGATCGGAGGTGAAGGCTCCGGTCTCGTCGGGAACGAGCGTGCACTGCGCCGGGCGCACTTCACGAACGAATTCGAGCAGGCCGTGAAACGGATTGCCTTCGATGTTGAATTCCGCACCGGGCCGATCCCGCAGCACGGCGGCGAGTTCGCGCACGTCCTGCGCCCGCACGTGCCTTCCATCGGGGCGCGGATGGACCGTGATTCCGTGGGCGCCCGCGCCCAGCGCAATGCGCGCCGCGTGAACGACGCTTGGAATGCCGAGGGTGCGGGTATTGCGCAGCAACGCAACCTTGTTGAGATTGGCGCTCAAGAGAGTCATGCGGATGACTGCCTCACAGCGCGAGCAGATCCCTGAAGATCTGGCGGCTCTTCAGCGGCTGGTACTCGAGGCGATGATTGATGAGCGTGCGCATCAGCGCCTTCGCCTGCTGCTGAGTCTGGGGATCGGCATAGTCGTCGCGCGCCATGTCGAGAAGGGTCCGGCCGGACACGCGAGGCTCCGGTCCCGTGCCCTTGACCTCGATCGGTCCGCGCTCGGGATCGTACGTATAGCTCTTCGCCGGGTCGATCGCGCGACCGCTCGCGCTGTCGCGTTCGAGCGCCATGGCGTACCCCAGCTCCTTGAGCAGAGCTCTCTCGAACGAACGCAGCGCCGGGACCGACCCGCCGTGCGGCGCGAGTTCCCTGAGCGTTTCCCGGTATCGCGAAAACAGCGCGTCGTGGGGGTCTTCGCGGGGCAGCAGTCGCAACAGAAGCTCGTTGAGATAGAACCCGCACATGAGCGCTTCGCCCTGAAGCAGCGGTTCTCCGCCGACCCACTCGGCGCGTGCGAGCGTCCGCAGTTCCCCCTTGCCGAACCAGGACAGGGCGAGCGGCTGAAAGGCGAGCAACACCCCGCGCAGAGGCGAGCGCGGGCTGCGTGCTCCCCGCGCCACCATCGACACCCGTCCGAATGCGCGGGTAAACACCTCGAGCAGCAGGCTCGTCTCGCGATAGGAATAGCCGTGCAGGATGAAGGCTTCACGGCTTTCCTGTCTGGTACGCTCAACCATAGCCCATGCGTCGCAGCGCCGCTTCGTCGTCCGTCCAGCCGCTGCGGACCTTGACCCAGACTTCCAGATGGACCTTGCCGCCGAAAAGGGTCTCCATGTCGAGACGCGCGGCGGTGGCGATTCTCTTCAGCTTGCTCCCGCCCGATCCGATGATGATCGCCTTGTGTCCCTCTCTTCCCACTACGATCGCGGCGTGAATCCGCCGCATGCCGCGCTCCTCCTCGAATTTCTCGATTTCCACGCCGGTGCTGTAGGGAAGCTCCTCGCCCAGAAGGCGAAACAGCTTTTCGCGCAGGAATTCCGCGGCGAGAAACCGCTCGTTTCGATCGGTCAAGTCGTCCCCGGAATGGATCGCCGGCTGCTCGGGCAGGTAGCGCTTGAGCGCCCCCAGCAGCTCTTCGAGCCCCTTGCTGCGGCTTGCGCTTACCGGCACGATTTCATCGAACTGCGCTTCGCTCGCGGCCTTTTTCAGAAACGGCAGCAAACTCGCAGGTTCGGTCGTGTCGATCTTGTTCACGACCAGGAACAACGGAACCCCCCCGGGGACCTGTTTCAGCAGCGCGCGATCCTCCGCCCCGAAGCGCTTCGCTTCGACGACCAGGGCCACCACATCGACCGCCTCGAGCGCTCCCCGAATTGCGCGGTTCATCGCACGGTTGAGGGCGCCGCGGTGCCGGGTCTGGAACCCCGGTGTGTCGATGAGGACGAACTGCGCCGTCTCGGTCGTGAGGACCCCCCGAAGGGATTGCCGCGTGGTCTGCGGCTTGTGAGAGGTGATGCTGAGTTTTTGTCCGAGCAAGGCATTCAGCAACGTGGACTTGCCGACGTTGGGACGCCCGATCAGAGCGATTGCTCCACAGCGAAACGGCTCCACGGCCATCACGGTACGGCCGTTCGACGGCGGATCTGCTCGAAGGCGCGCATGGCCGCTTCCTGCTCGGCGTTTCGCCGGCTGCTTCCGATTCCCGTGGTCCGCACCGAGAGCTGGGGAATCAGGCACTCGACCTCGAAATTCTGGCTGTGAGCCGCCCCGTGGGTTGCCACCACGGAATATTGAGGCAGGGCGATCTTCCTGGCCTGAAGCAGTTCCTGCAGAAGCGTTTTCGGGTCTTTTCCGAGCGCCTTCGGATCCAGGTTGGCAAGCAGCGGTTCGTACAGGCGCCGAATGGTCTCGCGAGCCGCCGGAAAACCCCCGTCGACAAAGACCGCACCGATCAGAGCTTCGAACGCATCGGCCAGAATCGAGGGCCGCGCGAACCCGCCGCTCTTCAGTTCGCCCTCGCCCAGCTGCAGGTGATCGCCCATGGAGAGCGTCTGCGCCACCTGATACAAGGTCTCCTCGCGTACGAGCTGCGCCCGCAACCGCGACAGGTCTCCCTCGGAAAGCTCGCCGAAGCGTTCGAACAGCTCGGCTGCAACGACGCAGTTGAGAATGCTGTCGCCCAGGAACTCCAGGCGCTCGTTGTTCGGCCCGGATGCGCTGCGATGCGTCAGCGCAGCGCGGAACAGATCGACGACGCGCGGTCGGTGGTGCAGGACGTCGAGCAACCAGCGCTCCGGCCAGCCCGGCTCCTG